>JANMYI010000091.1:0-3228 GCA_031381955.1 Burkholderiales bacterium | reverse complement strand
CCGTGTTGCAACAGGCCGTCGAGGCCGCGGCGCCAGACATGGAACGCTGCGCTCACGCGTTCACCCTCACGCTGCCGCGCGAGCCGGTGTGGCTTGATGCCGACCCGATGCGTCTGGCTCAAGTGGTGGGCAACTTGTTGTCCAACGCATGCAAATTCACCGCACCGGGTGGGCGCATCGCACTGAGCGCTGAACGCGAAGGCCAGTGCGTGACGGTGACAGTGAAGGACAGCGGCGACGGCATCGCCCCCGACATGTTGGGCAGGGTGTTTGAGCTGTTCACACAGGTCAGAGCGGCGCATGAGCTGCCGGGCCGCTCCCAAGGCGAATTACCGCAGTGCGCAGCACGCAGGTTGCCCAGTGATCGCAGCGTCGGCGGGCTGGGCATCGGGCTGGCGTTGGTCAAGCGCCTGGTGGAAATGCATGGCGGCACGGTGGTGGCGCACAGCGCGGGCGCCGGCCACGGCAGTGAATTCGTATGTCGCCTGCCGCTGCTGGCCGCCAGCTTGCAGCCCGCGCTGGCGCCGGCCGGCGCGGCCACGCCGGTGCCGCCCACCGGCTGGCGCATCTTGGTGGTGGACGACAACCGCGACGCGGCCGACAGTCTGGCTGCGATCTTGAGCATGGAAGGCCACCACATTCACGTCGCCAACGATGGCGCGCAGGCGCTGGAGTTGGCTACCGCATTGCGGCCAGAGGTGGTGCTGCTCGACCTTGGCCTGCCCACGTTGAATGGCTACCAGGTGTGCCGCGCCTTGCGCGAGCAAGCGTGGGGCAAGGAGGCGGTGGTCGTGGCCCTCACGGGCTGGGGGCAGGACGAGCAACGCGCGCGCACCAGTGAGGCCGGTTTCGATGCCCACATCGTCAAGCCCGTGAACCCCGATGGCCTGACCAGTTTGCTTTTGTCGCTGCGCGCCCCGACCGCGCAAGCGTCAACTCCATCCTGAGGTTGATCGACATGTCATCGACGATGCCGGCCACGCCGACGGTTTCAACCACGCAAACATCGACGAGGCGAGCGCCCCGAACGGGCGGAACGGGCGCGGGTGCGATGAACCGCCTGCCGCCTGCGCTGGGCAGCGCCGAGAAGTTGTATGGCGTCGCGCCGTGCGGCTGTCTCTCGTGTCGATGAACCTGGCGCCGCACATCGAGCCACCGGGCGAGCTGACGGCGGTGGCGGCCATCGTGCGCGACGTGACCGTGCGCCAGTGGCGTGAGCTCAACCTGGCGTTTCTGGCCGAGTTGTCTAGTCAATTGGCCGGCGTGTCTGAGGCGCCGCGCCTGATGAGCATCGCGGCCCAGCGCATCACCGCGCACCTGCATGGCGTGCGCTGCAATTTCGTCACCATCGACGACGAAGCAACGCATGCCACGATTGCTCACGACCATCACCCTGGCGGGCAGGCCAGCCTGTCGGGCACCTACCGCTTGAGCGATTTTCTGGACGATGAAAGCGAGCGCTTGAGCTTGGCCAAGGGCACGCCGCTGGTGGTGAGCGACGTCAGGCACGAACCCCGCCCGGCGCCGGCTGCGGCGCGGTTTGAAGCGTTGGGGATTCGCGCCTCGGTGACCGTGCCCTACCTGCGTGACGGACACTGGAAGTTTGCGCTGGCCGTGCATGCTGACGCGCCGCGCCAGTGGCGCGATGACGAAATTGAGCTGCTGCAAGAACTCGCCGCGCGGCTGCACTTGCTGCTGGAGCGAGCCAACGCCGAGACCACACTGCGCGAATCCGAAGAGCGGTTTCGCGCCTTGTTCGATGCCATCGACGAGGGTCTTTGCATCGTCGACGTGTTGTTTGACGACGCACAACAACCGGTGGGCCATCGCATCGTCCAGGCCAACGCCGCCATTGAGCGGCTGACCGGGTTGCCGCCGGCCGACGAGGCCGACGGCAGCGTTGCCGTGGGCAAAGCCTTCTGGCTCGACGCCTGCGCGCAGACGGCGCGCGACGGCGAGCCGATGCGCTTTGAGCACCACTGCCTGGCCGCGGATGCGTGGTTCGACGTTCGTGTCACGCGCCTGGGCGCGGCAACGGGCGCGCGCGTCGCGGTGGTTGTCAACGACATCAGCGAACGCAAGCGCCAGCACCTGGCGCTGCAACGCAGTGAGGCCCGGCTGCGCCGGGTGTTCGAATCGAACGTGGTGGGCATGATTCATTGGAACCTGGACAGCAGCTTGATCCTGCACGCCAACGCGCAGTTCCTGCGCATGACCGGGTACAGCCGCGATGACCTGCGCCACGGCCGTTTGAACTTCCGCCAGCTCACGCCCACCGAATGGGCCGGCCGCAACGAGCAGGGTATTCGCGACATCCGCGAGCACGGCCATGCTGCCCCGTATGAGAAGGAGTACCTGCGCCGCGACGGCTCGCGCCTGACGGTGATCATCGCCGGCACCCGGTTCGAAGATGCGCCAACAGAAGGCATGTCGTTCGTGCTTGACATCTCCGAAGCCAAGCGCGCCGAGGCGGCACTGCGCGACAACCAGGCGCGGTTGCGCGACGCCGCCGCCGAACTGGCGCTGGCCGCCCGCCGCAAAGACGAATTCCTGGCCATGCTGGCCCACGAGTTGCGCAACCCGCTGGCCACTTTGAGGAATTCCGTGGGGCTGATGAAGCGCTCACGCGGCAACGCCGGCATGATGGAGAAAGTCAGCGCCATGGTGGAGCGCCAGACCGAGCAGATGCTGCGCTTGACCGAAGACCTGCTCGACGTCAGCCGCATCAGGCATGACAAGCTGCAACTGCGCCGGCAGCCGCTTGAGTTGATCGCGCTGTTGCGCCAGGCGGCCGACACCGCCGCACCTGACTTTGAGCGCGCTGGCTTGCAGTTGCACGTGGCGCTGCTGCCGCAGCCCGTGTGGCTCGACGCTGACCCGGTGCGCCTGGCGCAGGTGATGAGCAACCTGTTGTCCAACGCCTGCAAATACACCGCGCGCGATGGCCGGGTCTGGCTTGGCGTCGAACAAGAAGGTGGCAGCGTTACCGTGCGCGTGAAGGATAGCGGCGTGGGCATTCCCGCGGACATGCTGGAGCAGGTGTTCGACTTGTTCGTTCAAGTTGAAGGTTCGCTGGAATACAGCTCGGGCGGGCTGGGCATTGGCTTGTCGCTGGTGCGCCGGCTGGTGCAAATGCACGGCGGCACGGTCACGGCACACAGTGTCGGGCGCGGCCACGGCAGCGAGTTCGTCGTGCAGTTCCCGGTCTTGCTGCAGCCTGTGCCTGCG
>JANMYI010000096.1:0-3284 GCA_031381955.1 Burkholderiales bacterium | reverse complement strand
CGGCACAGCGTGGGCCACGAAAGAAGACCTGGCCCAGCACCTGCACATGCTGGAAGAGGCCGAGAAGCGCGACCACCGCCGCCTGGGCCGTGAGCTCGACTTGTTCCACGTGGAGGAGGCCGCGCCGGGGCTGGTGTTCTGGCACCCGAAGGGCTGGACGGTGTGGCAGCAGGTTGAACAGTACATGCGCCAGGTTTACCGTGACAACGGCTACCAGGAGGTGAAGGGCCCGCAGATTCTGGACAAGAACTTGTGGGAGAAAACGGGACACTGGGAAAACTACCGCGACAGCATGTTCGTGACGGAAAGCGAGAAGCGCGAATACGCGCTCAAGCCCATGAATTGCCCGGGCCATGTGCTGATCTTCAGCAGCGCTTTGCGCAGCTACCGCGATCTGCCGCTGCGCTACGGCGAGTTCGGCCAATGCCACCGCAATGAACCCAGCGGCGCCTTGCACGGCATCATGCGCGTGCGCGGTTTCACGCAAGACGATGGTCACATCTTCTGCACCGAAGACATGATCCTCGAAGAGTGCGTGGCCTACACCGCTTTGCTGCAACAGATCTACCGCGACTTCGGCTTCACCGACATCATCTACAAGGTGGCCACGCGGCCGGCCAAGCGCGTGGGGTCAGATGAGCTGTGGGACAAGGCCGAATTTGCGGTGATGGAGTCGTTGCGCCGCTCGGCTTGCGAGTTCGTCGTTTCGCCGGGTGATGGCGCCTTCTATGGCCCGAAGATCGAATACACACTGAAAGACGCGTTGGGCCGCCAGTGGCAGTGCGGCACCATGCAGGTCGACTTCAACACGGCTGAGCGCCTGGGCGGCGAGTACGTCACTGAAACCAGCGGTCGTGCCCACCCGGTGATGCTGCACCGGGCCATCGTGGGCAGCCTGGAACGCTTCATCGGCATCCTGCTGGAACAGCACGCGGGTGCCTTGCCCGCCTGGCTGGCGCCAGTGCACGCGGTGGTGGCCTGCATCACCGAGGCGCAGGCCGATTACGCCGCCGCAGTGGTGAAAACGCTTCAGAAACAAGGCTTTAGGGCGCAGGTGGATCTTCGCAACGAGAAAATTACCCGTAAAATCCGCGAGCATTCAATGCAAAAGCTTCCGTACATCCTGGTCGTTGGCGACAAGGAAAAGGCGAACGGAACGGTTGCTGTGCGCGCCCGAGGCAATGTTGACCTGGGGGTCATGCCGCTTGAAGGCTTCACGCAGAAGCTCCTTGGCGACATCGACCAAAAGGCCTGAGCCCCGCGCGCGCTTGATTTTTTTGGTGCGGCCCGTGTGCCTTACGGGCTGCTTGAGAGGTGACCACTATCGCTACTTTCCTTGACCGCCGCACCCCGAACGCCGAGCGCAAGCACCGGCTGAACCGCGAAATCCTGGCCCCGCAAGTGCGCTTGAACGGTGTCGAAAATGAACCACTCGGGGTGGTGAGCTTGATGGAGGCCTTGCGCCTGGCCGGCGAAGCCGATGTTGATCTGGTAGAAATTGCCGCCACGGCCGAGCCACCGGTGTGCCGCCTGATGGACTACGGCAAGTTCAAGTACCAAGAACAAAAGAAAGCCGCCGAAGCCAAGTCCAAGCAAAAGGTCATCGAGGTCAAGGAAGTCAAGTTCCGTCCCGGTACCGACGAGGGCGACTACGTGATCAAGGTGCGCAACCTGCGCCGCTTCATCAGTGAAGACGGTGACAAAGGCAAGGTCACGTTGCGCTACCGGGGCCGCGAGATCACCCACCAAGATATCGGCATGCGCCTTCTTGAACGCATCCGCGATGAGTTGGCAGATGTGTCGGTGGTGGAAAACATGCCGCGCCTGGAAGGCCGGCAAATGGTGATGGTGCTGGCACCGAAGAAGAAGTCTTGAATTGAGTTGATGGCGTGCGCGGTTTGGTCGCTGCGCACTGCCCAAGAAGCCGCTGCAAGGCCAACAAGTACCCGGCGCGTTGCCGGGTCGCCTGCAGGGGTAAAGTTAAAAGGAGCAGTCATGCCCAAGATGAAGACCAAGAAGAGCGCTGCCAAGCGCTTTCGTGTTCGCCCCGGCGGCACCGTCAAGCGCGGTGCGGCCTACAAGCGGCACATCCTGACCAAGAAGTCCACCACGCGCAAGCGCCACCTGCGTGGGGTCAAGGAAGTGCATGAATCCAACCTGGGCAGCGTCGCACGCATGCTGCCTTCGGCCGGCCTGTAAGCCGCCACACTGACACAGGAGAACTGATATGCCTCGCGTCAAACGTGGTGTCACCGCACACGCCCGCCACAAGAAGATCCTCGCCCTGGCCAAGGGCTACCGCGGCCGCCGAAAGAACGTCTTTCGCATTGCCAAACAGGCGGTGATGAAGGCCGGGCAATATGCCTACCGCGACCGCCGCACGCGCAAGCGCGTGTTCCGCCAGCTCTGGATCGCCCGCATCAACGCCGCCGCGCGTGAACTCGGCCTGACCTACAGCCGCTTCATGGCCGGTATGAAAAAGGCCTCGATCGAGATCGACCGCAAGGTGCTGGCCGAACTGGCCGTAAACGACCCAGCGGCCTTTGGCAGCATCGTTGCCAAGGTGAAGGCCCAACTGAGCTGAACCAGCCCGCAGCGCGCAGCCCTGTCTGCACCGCAGCCAGCCACGCAAGGCCGTCACCTCGGGACGGCCTTGCTTTTTTTTGACGCCACCATGAATGATCTTGAGCTCATCGTGCGGCACGCACAGGCTGACTTCGAAGCCGCCAGCACGCCCGCCGATCTTGAAAACGCCAAGGCGCGGTACCTGGGCAAGGCCGGGCAAGTGACCGAGTTGCTCAAAGGCTTGGCCAAACTCGACGCGACCGAAAAGAAGACCGGCGGCGCGCAAATCAACGCCATCAAGCAGAGCATTGAGCAGGCCTTGCAAACGCGCCGCGCGGCCTTGGCTGAGGCCGAACTGGCCCAGCAACTGGCGGCGCAAGCGCTCGACGTGACGTTGCCCGGCAGGCGCCGTGGTGCAGGCGGCCTGCACCCGGTGTCACGCACGCTGGAGCGCATTGAAGCGATCTTCGGCTCGATGGGTTTCGATGTGGCCGATGGCCCCGAGATCGAAACCGACTGGTACAGCTTCACGGCACTCAACAACCCCGAGAACCACCCCGCGCGTTCGATGCAGGACACGTTCTACGTTGACCTGAAGGACGCCGAAGGCCGCTGGCTGAACCTGCGCCCGCACACCTCGCCGATGCAGATTCGCTACGCGGTCGCCCACGTGAAGCGCCACCGCGCGCTGATCGATGCCGGCCAGGCGATGCCCGAGA
>JANMYI010000086.1:0-3387 GCA_031381955.1 Burkholderiales bacterium | reverse complement strand
CAGAAATGGCCAAAAAGGCAGCGAAAGCCGCCCGATCAAGACCTCGAATTTGCAACTCGACCGCAGTACGAACAATAAGTCATCTCAAACTGCAATTTGAGGGGTTCTGCAGACGTTCCCTAGGCCACGAAGTGCGCTGAGACCTCCCCCAGCACGCCGAAGTCAGCCCGCACCGTGTCACCGGCCTGCACCGGCAGCGGCACCATACAAGTGCCGGTGGAGACAATGTCGCCCGCCCGCAAACCGAGGCCCTGGGCGCGCAATTCGTTGGCCAGCCAGGTCAGCGCCAGGCGCGGGTCGCCCAACACGACGCTGCCATCGCCCTGGCGGCTCAGGCGCAAGCCTTGCGCTGCGTGCACGTCGCCGCGCACGGCATGGGTGCGCAAGTCCATGGCGCGCCAATCGGCGGTGCTCGCCGCGCCGATCACAAAGCGGCCGCAACAGGCGTTGTCAGCCTGCAATTGGGCTTCGCCGGCGCCAGCGAAATCAGCAAAGCGCGAGTTCGGCGCTTCGATCGCCGGGTGCAGCGTGGCCATGGCTTGCAGCACGTCTTCAACGCTGTATGGTGCAGCACGTGGTGGCAAATCGGCACCGAAGCGAAAGGCAAACTCCGGCTCGGCCACAGCCATGCGGTTGCCGTGCAGCGACACGCTGGCGCCGTCGCCATCGACCTCGCCCGCCAACAGCCGCCCGGCCAAGGGCCCATTCACCGCGATGTGTTTCTGGCCCGCGGCACTGGTGGCCGCGATCTTCCAGCCCAGCACGGTGCGCCCGCTGACCAGAGGCAACGCGGCCTGGATGGCATGGCCTTCGCCGCGGGTGGCGGGGCGCAGGCCGGGCGGCAACTCGGCCAACGCCGTGCCGGCTTGAAAGTGGGCCCACAGCAGGCGGGCGGCTTCATGTGCGGCGTCATGCATGGCCTGCTTTCAAGGCGATCACAGCGGCCAGGTGCGGTAGCGCTTCAACGCCGAAAGGTCAGGCTCGGCGCCGAGGCCTGGCCCCGTGGGCACCGGCACAACGCCGGCTTGCACGGGCAGCAGGTTGCCAACGATGGCTTCACGCCCGGCATTGGGGTGGGCGTCGAATTCGAGCAAGCCGGTGCCGCCGGCAGCAGCCAACACATGCAGCGAAGACAACAAGGCCAGGCCGCCGCCAAAGTAGTGCGGGCAATAGCGCTTGCCCGCTGCCACCGCGGCGCGGGCCACGCGCAGGTTCATGCTGATGCCGCCCCACTTGGTGACGTCGGGCTGAATCACTTGTAGCGCGCCAGCTTGCAACGCGTCGTCGAACTGCGTGCCCTGCATGTTTTCACCGCCGGCCAGGGGCGTGCTCGAAGCCCGCGCCAGCGCGGCCCAGTCGGCCGCCGGCGCATCCACGCGCAGCGGCTCTTCCAGCCAGGTCAAGTTCAGGCCCTGCGCTTCGCGCACGAACAGCAAGGCCTCGCTCAAACCCCAGGCCTGGTTGGCATCGCAGGTGATCACCGCCTGCTCGCCCAAGGCGGTGCGCATGGCTTGCAGGTTGGCCAGGTCGCGCGCCAGGTTGAAGCCGATCTTGAGCTTGAAGGCGCGGTGGCCCTCGGCCTGGCGCGCCAGCGCGAAGTGCTCGGGCTGGTCGGGGTTGATGCCGGTCACGTACACCGGCACTTGCTTGACTGCGGCATCGCCGCCCAGATAGCGGTGCATGGGCACGCCGTCGCGCTTGGCGGCCAGGTCCCACAGCGCGATGTCGATGCCGGCCAGCACCGCGGCAATCGGTCCCACTTCGCCGGTTTGCAACACCAACACTTCAAGCTCGCGCGTGAGCTGCTCGAAGGCCTGCGCCGGGCCCTGGAAACTGCGGCCCAGCAGGCGCTCGCCCAGGTCGGCCGCCAGGCGCGCGCGGTGCTCTGCGCCCACCGCGGGCCAGTTGCTCCAGACCTCGCCCCAGCCTTCGCTGCCGTCGCGCTCAACCGCGCGCACCAGCACCATCGGGCGGTCGCGAAAGGTGCCGAATGCCACCTTGATCGGCGCGGCCAGCGGCACGCGAAAGGCGTAGGCCTCCAGACGTTCAAGTTGAATCGTTGACATGGCTTGTCGTGCCTCGCTGCGTTCAGGGCCGGAGCTGACCCGCGGGCAGGGCGCGGGCATGGTGACGCAGCATCGTAGGCAAGGCATGGCCACGCGGCCATCAACAAAACGGCAAGACTCGATTGCCCGAATTCGAATTCACGCCGCGGTGCCGGCTGCCTAGGATGGCGCCGATCTTCAAGGAGCCCCGGCGCATGTTCGACCACCTGTCCCCCGCCAAGCTGTTCTCGCTGCAAGGGCAGGTGGTGTTCGTCACGGGCGCGGCCGGGGGCATTGCGGCGGGCCTGCTGCCGGGCTTTGCCGCCGCCGGAGCCAGCCTGGTGCTGGCCGACCGCTCTGACGCCGTGTTGGCGCGCGCCGAATCCCTGCGCGCCGCCGGCGTGCCGGTGCTGCCGCTGATGTTTGACGTCACCGACCTGACCGCCGTGGACGCCGCTTACGCGCAAGCCGTGCAGCATTTCGGCCGCGTGGATGTGCTGGTCAACAACGCCGCGGTGATCGTGCGCAAACCCTTCTTGGAGCTTGAGGCGAGCGACTGGCAGCGCGTCATCGACATCAATCTCACCGCCTGCTTCCATCTCGCACAGCGCGCCGCGCGCTTGATGGTGGCGCAACGCAGCGGGCGCATCATCAACATGAGTTCGATCATGAACCATGTGTCGCGGCCGAACCTCATGCCCTATGTGACGGCCAAGGGCGCGCTGGCCGCCATGACGCGCTCGATGGCCGCTGACCTGGCCGGCACCGGCGTGACGGTGAACGCGCTGGCGCCGGGCTACACCGCCACCGAATTCAGCGAAGCCAAGAAGCCCGAGTTCAACGACTTCATTCGCGACTGGACGCCCGCGCGCCGCTGGGGCCAGCCCGAAGACCTGGTGGGCGCGGCGCTGCTGCTGGCCTCGGCCGCGGGCAGCTACATCAACGGCCACGTGCTGTACGTGGACGGCGGCTTTCTGGCCGTCACGAAATGAGCGCCCCAAGGCCGGCCGAAGCCGGCCGCCCCCGTGGGGATCAAGCAAAGTGGCAGAGCCACATTTGCTTGGGAGCCTGCCGGTGAGCGCTGCCCTGCCCAGCGCCGCCGAAGCGTCGTCGGTGCGCGCGCCGCAGCGCGGTCTGCCGCCCTGGTTGCGCCGCGCCGGCATCGCGCTGCGCAGTTTCTCCATCTTCCTGCTGGCCTGGTGGCTGCTGGCGCAATGGAACGGCAACCCGATCCAGCTGCCCGACCCGCTGCGCGTGGCCAAGGCCATGTTTGAACTGGCGCGCGAGGGCGAGGTGTTTGAACATGCCTCGGTGAGCACCGCGCGCCTGGCCTTGAGCCTGC
>JANMYI010000072.1:0-3524 GCA_031381955.1 Burkholderiales bacterium | reverse complement strand
AGAGCCGGTTCCGCGGCGTTCGCTTGATCAGAGCTGTGACATGCGTAGCGGGTGGCGGCCGGCGCCATGGAAAACTGGGATGAGTCCGCTGCCACCCCGCCTCGCTCAACTGCCGCTGAACCGCGGCGTGCGTTTTTCCATGAACGCGGCCACGCCTTCGCGGTGGTCGGCCGTGGCGGCGCAGCGGCGCTGGGTGTAGCCCTCGCGATCCAACAGTTGCGCGTAGGTTTCGCTGGCCGCGGCGCGAACGTTTTCTTTCATGTAGCGATAGGCCAGGCGGGGGCCACCGGCCACGCGCTGCGCCAGGGCCTGGGCTTCATCCAGCAAGGCCTCGGGCGCGACCACGCGGCTGACCAGCCCCAGCGCGCAGGCCTGCTCGGCGGTGAACTGTTCGCTGAAGAACAGCAGCTCCTTCGCCTTGGCCTCACCCAGCAGCCGGGCCAGCGGCCAGGTGATGCCGAAGTCGCCCGAAAACCCGACCTTGGCAAACGCCGTGGTGAATTTGGCCGCGCTGCTGGCTAACCGCAGGTCGCAGGCCAGCGCCAGCCCGAAGCCGGCGCCGGCGCAGGCACCGTTGATGGCGGCGATGGTGATCTTGGGCATCTCGTACAACAGGCGTGCCCAGTTGTGGATGTCGCGCTGGCGGTCCACCTGCTGCTCGTGTGTGAGCTCGCCGTTCGGGCCGGCGCTCATCATGGTCACGTCGCCGCCGGCACAAAAACCCTTGCCCGCGCCGGTGATGAGCACGCAGCCGATGGCCGGGTCTTTGGCGAAGTCGGCCAGCGCGGCCATGGCCTGGCGAATCATCGGTTCCGTTAGTGCATTCAGGCGCTGTGGGCGGTTCAGCGTGAGGCGGGCGACGCCGCCTTGCACGTCGATCAACAAGGGGCTTTCTTCGGTGGCGGACATGGCTTCTCCAGCGCGGTTCAGTTGACGTCAAGCTCGGCTGCGAGATGCGCGGTGCAATTCAGCAGCAGGGTGGCATGCGGGGGGCGTTCGCTCAGCACGGTGAGCGCGGTGTTGCGCAAGTTCAGCACTTCGTCGCGCTCGCCGTTGGGCGCTGAGACTTGCGCCAACAAGGCGCGCAGCAAGCCACCGTGGCTCACCACCAGCAGCGGCCCGGCCAATGCCTGGCGGCGTTGCAGCGCCAACGCAAGAGCTTGAAGCGCGCGCTCGCGCAGCTGTGCCACCGATTCACCACCGGGTGGTGCGCCGGGCATGTGCAGCACATCGAAGTCAAAGTCGGCGTAGGGGCGGCCGCGATAGTCGCCGAAGTTGCGCTCATGCAGCAGCGGCGTCGTTTCCACTGGCAGCCCGGTGGCCTGGGCCACTATTTGCGCAGTGTGCAGCGCGCGCGGCAGGTCGCTGGCCAGGATGCCGGCCAGGCCCATGCCCGCCAGGCGCTGTGCCACCGCACGGGCTTGCGCCTGGCCCAGGGCGGACAGTGGCGTGTCGGCGGGTTGCAGGGTGCGCGCGGCGTTGAGCGCCGTTTGGCCGTGGCGCAGCAGGATCAGGGTCATCCTGCCATTCTGGGCCCCGTGCGCACCGCCCAGGCTTCGCACGGGGTCATGCGGGAGGCCCTACTTCTTCTTCGCCGCACTGCGCGGCGCCGCCTTGAGCATGAAGGTGACCTTCATTTCAACCCGGTACTCAGCCACTTTGCCGTTGTCGACAACGACGCTCTGGTTCTTGACCCAGGCCGAGGTGATGTCGTTCACCGTTTCAGCCGCGCGCGCCAGGCCTTGTTTGACGGCATCGTCAAAACTCAGCTTGCTGCCGGAGATGATTTCAATGACTTTCGCAACTGCCATGGTGGGCTCCTGTGGGTGGGAGTGGCGCTTATAGCACTGCGCCGCCGCAGGCCCTGCCGGCAAGCCGGCACCTGGCGCGCTACAGGCGAGCGGCGGCCAGGCACCGCTAACGTTGGAGAACACTCACCGCCCAGGCACCACCAGCGTGGCCGACGCGCTGCGCCCGGGCGCCACCATCGTGACCGTGATGCGGTTTGGCCCGGCGGCCAGGGTGATGGGGTTGCTGCTCCAGTGCATCACGCGCCCGCCTTCCGAATTGCAGACCCACAGGTCCTGGAACACGGGATAGGTCAGATTAGTGGTTTCGTTCAGCGCGGTGGTGGTGTGCGAACCCAGCGTGCCGATGATGATGTACTCGCCCGTGTTGGGGCAGGTGGAGCCTGGCGGCACGAACGACCCACCATGCAGCACGGCCACGCTGCGGCTGGCGTATTGAACGGGCTCGTCAATGGTCAGCGGCGCGCTGTCATCGCCACCGCCGCAGGCGCTGAGCAGCAGCGTACTGGCCAGCGCCCATGCGGCGGTGAGGGGGTGGCGCCGAGGGCTCACATGCTGCGCCGGTACTGCCCGCCGACTTCAAACAGCGCATTGGTGATCTGCCCCAGCGAGCAGCAGCGCACGGCGTCGATCAGCACTTCGAACACATTGCCGTCGTCGATCACCGTTTGCTGCAGGCGCTTGAGCACGGCCGGCGCCGCGGCGGCGTGGCGGGCATGGAAGTCTTGCAGGCGCTTGAGCTGCGACTGCTTTTCATCGTCGGTTGAACGCGCCAGTTCCAACGTTTGCACCGTGGCCTCGCCGTGCGGGTTGCGGAAGGTGTTGACGCCGATGATCGGATACTCACCGGTGTGCTTGAGCATCTCGTAATGCATGCTCTCTTCCTGGATCTTGCTGCGCTGGTAGCCGGTTTCCATGGCGCCGAGCACGCCGCCGCGTTCGGTGATTTTTTCGAACTCCGCCAGCACGGCTTCTTCCACCAGCTCGGTCAACTCGTCGATGATGAAGGCGCCCTGGTTGGGGTTTTCGTTCTTCGCCAGGCCCCATTCGCGGTTGATGATGAGCTGGATCGCCATGGCGCGGCGCACGCTGTCTTCGGTGGGCGTGGTGATGGCTTCGTCGAACGCATTGGTGTGCAGACTGTTGCAGTTGTCGTACACCGCGATCAGCGCTTGCAGCGTGGTGCGGATGTCGTTGAACTGGATCTCCTGCGCATGCAGGCTGCGCCCGCTGGTTTGCACGTGGTACTTCAGCTTCTGGCTGCGTTCGTTGGCGCCGTATTTGTCGCGCAGCGCCACGGCCCAGATGCGCCGCGCCACGCGGCCCAGCACGGTGTATTCCGGGTCCATGCCGTTGCTGAAGAAGAAGCTCAGGTTGGGCGCGAATTCGTCAACGTGCATGCCGCGCGCCAGGTAGGCCTCAACGAAAGTGAAGCCGTTGCTCAACGTGAAGGCGAGCTGGCTGATCGGATTGGCGCCGGCTTCGGCGATGTGATAGCCGCTGATTGAAACGGAATAGAAATTGCGTACATCGTGATGGACAAAGTACTGCGCAATGTCGCCCATCACCTTGAGGCTGAACTCGGTGCTGAAGATGCAGGTGTTCTGGCCCTGGTCTTCTTTCAGGATGTCGGCCTGCACCGTGCCGCGCACATTGGCCAGCGTCCAGGCGCGGATCTTGGCGGCTTCGTCGTCGGTCGGTTCACGCCCGTTGTCG
>JANMYI010000064.1:0-3893 GCA_031381955.1 Burkholderiales bacterium | reverse complement strand
CTCCTTCAACGGCGGCAGCGGCTCGCAGAACACGGGCCGCATGTTCATCACGCTGAAGGCCCGCGCCGAACGCCAGCCGATGAAGCAGGTGGTGGAAGGCCTGCGCCGCAAGCTGCGCGAGGTGGCGGGCCTGAACGTGTTCATGCGCCCGGTGCAGAACCTGCAGCTGGGCGGGCGCCAGAGCAAGGCGCAGTACCAGTACATCCTGCAAAGCGTGCGCGCCGATGAGCTGAACGAATGGGCGGTGAAGCTGCAAGAGCGGCTGCGCGCCGACCCGTTGTTCCGCGACGTGACGAGCGATGCGCAACTGCGCGGCCTGCAAGCGCAATTGAAGATCGACCGCGACCGCGCCAACACGCTGGGCGTGAGCATCGAGGCCATTCGCTCGGCGCTGTACAGCGCCTTCGGCGAACGCCAGGTGTCGACCATCTACCTGCCCACCGACAGCTACCAGGTGATCATGGAAGTGCGGCCCGAGGCCAAGCAGGATGAAGCCGCGTTCAACAACATCTTCGTGCGTTCGAGCGCCGGCGGCCTGGTGCCGCTTTCGAGCTTTGCCACGGTGGAGCGCACGGTGGGGCCGACTTCGGTGAACCATGTCGGCCAATTGCAGGCGGTGACGGTGAGCTTCAACCTCGCCCCAGGCACCGCCCTGGGCAACGCCACGGCGAAGATCGACGCCGCGCGCGAAGCGATCCGCATGCCCAGTTCGGTGATCACGCGCTATGGCGGCGACGCCGCGGTGTTCCAAAGCTCGCAGGGCAGCCAGGCGATCCTGATCATCGCTGCGCTGCTGGTCATTTACGTGCTGCTGGGCGTGCTGTACGAAAGCTACATCCACCCGCTCACCATCCTGGCCGGCCTGCCTTCAGCCGCGGTGGGCGCGCTGGCCACGCTGATGTTGTTCGGCCAAGACCTGACGCTGATCGCCACCATCGGCATCTTGCTGTTGATCGGCATCGTGAAGAAGAACGCGATCATGATGATCGACTTTGCGCTCGATGCGCAGCGGGGAGGCCTGCCCCCCGGCGCCTTCGGCGCACGCCCCCCCGAGGGGGGCGCTGCCTCGGCTTGGGACGGCCCGGCGCCAAGGCAGGGCATGACACCGACCGCGGCCATTCGCGAAGCCTGCGTGCGGCGCTTTCGCCCGATCATGATGACCACCCTGGCCGCGATGATGGGTGCACTGCCCATCGCCCTGGGCCTGGGCGCGGGTGCTGAGATACGTCAACCGTTAGGCCTGGCGGTGGTGGGCGGGCTGTTCTTTTCGCAGGCCATCACGCTGTACATCACTCCGGTGATTTACCTGGCGCTCGACCGTTTCAGCGGCAAGGGGCCGGTGTTGACCAAAGAAGGGGCTGAAGTCGTGTCGGCTTGACACGCTTCTTTGCGTTGCCGCAAGAGCGCCGCAACAGCAAAGTGGCCCAATGGGAACCAGGAGCAAAACGATCATGAAGCACAGCACAGCACTTGCCTTGACAGCCCTGACCCTGGCGGCCGCCTTCAGCGGCGTGCCAGCCGCGGCGCAGGAACGCCAGGGCGGCGGCCATGGTGATCGGGGAGATCGCGCCGGCCAGCGTGACGCTGACCGCGGCGCGGATCGCCGTGGTGATCGCTCCGGTGATCGCGGCCAACACGCGCCGCGGGCTGATCATGGCGGTGCCCCGCGCAGCGCGCCGTTGCACCATGACGCGCGCCATCGCCACGACCACTACTACCCGGCGCGCGGCTACATTGCCGCCGGGCTGCCCGGCGGCGCGCTGAGCATCGGGCATGGCGCGGGCCACCACTACTTCCACAGCGGCGTGTGGTGGCGCCCGCATGGCGGGCGCTTCATGGTGGTGCTGCCGCCCATCGGCATCGTGCTGCCGTTCCTGCCCTCGGCCTACGTGTCGCTGTGGTTGGGCGGCGCGCCGTATTACTACGCCAACGGCGTGTACTACGCGCCGGCGGCGCAGGGCTATGCCGTGGTCAACCCGCCGTCAGGCGCTGAAGCCGCGCAACCGCTGCCGGTGCCGCCGCCGCGCGGCCTGCCTGACCCGATCATTTATCCGCGCAATGGCCAGAGCGCGGCGCAACTTGAAGCCGACCGGCAAGACTGCAACCGCTGGGCCACCACCCAGCCGCTTGCCTTGGCCGAGGCGGATGTCTTTCAGCGCGCCGTGGCGGCGTGCCTGGACGGGCGCGGCTACACGGTGCGGTGAGTCGGCCCGACTCAGGCCGCGACGGTGGCTTGCCGCGTGGCCGCGGCTGGCGCGGTGGGCGGCTGCTCGGGCAGGCCCTGCAGGTGCGCCGCATCAGCCCATTGCACGATGGCCAGGGTGCCACCTTGCCAGCGCAGGGTGTTGATGCCGGTGTTGGGAATGTCGCACGCGCGCGGGCCTGAGAGTGCCAGCCCATGCACGGTGCGCCACAGCATGTCGAGCACACCGCCGTGCGTCACCACCACCAGCCGGCGCGCGCCGTGTTCATGCGCGAGTTCGCGCACCGCTGCCAGCACCCGGGCATGGAATTGGTGCACGCTTTCACCGCCTTGGGGCAGCGCAAAGTCAGCATCATGCTTGAGCCACTGCGCCCACAGTTCAGGGTGCTGCGCCTGGATGCTCGGCACGTCCAGCCCTTCGAGCACGCCGAAGGCTTGTTCGCGCAAACCGGCATGCAGTTGCGGCGCCACCGCATGCACGCTGGCGGTGGGCGCAGCGGTTTCGCGCGTGCGCAGCAGGTCGCTGCAAACCAGGTGGTCGAAGCGCTCTGCGCGCATGCGCTGCGCCAGCCGCGCGGCTTGCTCGCGGCCCAAGGCGTTCAAGGGCACGTCAATCTGGCCCTGGAAGCGCTGCTGGCGGTTCCAGTCTGTTTCGCCGTGGCGAATGAAAACGAATTCGGTCATGACCCGAGTATGCGCCGAGGCTGATATGGCACCGTCGCAGGTGTGGCACCTGAAAGCGGCGCTGTTTGGCCGACGCCGGTTGTGATCACAAGGAAATGTGGCTTTGCCACTTTCCTTGATCCCCGCGGGGGGCGGCCGGCTTCTGTTGGCCTGGGGGCCTCATTCCGACACCACCAGCGCCAACAGCTCGTCCAGGGGCAGCGCCTCCACGCCTTCGCTGAGGCGAAAGCGCTGCGTTCCCGGGTAGACCACGAAACGGCGCGCAGGTAGCACGTCATCGCACGCCGAATGAAAGCCGCGTTCGAGTTTGGGCGCCAGGCTGCGTTTGATTTCGATGGCCCAGGGCGGCGCGTCGCCAAAGCGCAGCAGCAGGTCGATCTCGGCCCCGGCCTGCGAACGGTAGAACGAGGCCTCGACCACGCGGCCGGCTTGCGCCGCCGCATTCAGCACCTGTTCGATCACAAAGCACTCCCAGCTTGCGCCCACGATGGGGTGGCCGAGCAGCGCTGGCTTGTCGGCAATGCCCAGCAGCGCATGCAGCAGGCCACTGTCGCGCACATAGACCTTGGGTGACTTGACCAGCCGCTTGCCGATGTTGGCGTGCCAGGGCGGCAGGCGGCGCACCAGCAGCAGGTCGACCATCAAGTCGAGGTAGGCCGCCACGGTTTTGCCGTCCACGCCCAGGCTGCGCGCCAGCGCCGCGGCGTTGAGCATGCTGCCCTGGTGGTGGGCCAGCATGGTCCAGAAGCGGCGCAGGGTTTCGGCGGCGATGCGCGGCCCCAGTTGCGGCACGTCGCGTTCCAGGTAGGTGCGGATGAAATCTTGGCGCCAGCGCAGGCTGCGCGCTAGCGTCGGCTGCAACAAGCTGTTAGGAAAACCACCGCGCAGCCAGAGGTCGTCGGGCGGCGTCGTGGCGATCTCGTTCAGCGTCAAGGGCGTGAGTTCGAGGTAGGCAATGCGCCCGGCCAGGGTCTCACCCGACTGGCGCAGCAGGCTGGGCGAGGCC
>JANMYI010000051.1:0-4223 GCA_031381955.1 Burkholderiales bacterium | reverse complement strand
GAATGCGGGCCGGCTTGGGAGCGGCCCGGCGCTCGGCCCGCGTAGCTGTCGTCACGGGTGGTGACAGCGCCTGCCGCAGCGCGGCATTGAACTGCGGCGCATCTTCTACGTAGCAGGCATGGGCCACGCCTTCCAGCAAGGTGAACGGCGCGCCCACCATCGCGGCCACGTCGCGGCAAGCGGCCGGCGGCGTGGTCGAATCTTGATCGCCGCACATCACCTGCATGGGCACGCGCACGCCGCGCAAGTGCGTGGCGAGGTCATCGTGGGCCAGCATGTACGCCGCCTGGCCGTAGCCGCCCGGCGTGGTGCGCGCCATGTTCCAGCGCACCAGCGCCAGTGCCGCGGCCGATGCGTGGCTTGAACACAGCGCCGCCGAGCGTTGTTCAGCCAGGCCGGCGGGCCCCAGGCTGGCTATCAGGTCGATGCGTTCCTGCCACTTCGCCAGCCGGGCGGCCGGCGCCGCGCTGCCATAGCCGCGCGCCGGGCTGGCCAGCACCAAACTGCGCAGGCGCAATGGCCCGCGTTCGGCCACCTGCGCCGCAAATGCCGCTGCCATGAGCGCGCCGAGCGAATGGCCGAGCAGCACCAGATCGGTCACGCCCAGTTGGCCCAGCCATTCGCCCAGCGCGCGCGCATAGTCCACTGCCATGGGGTGGGGCTGCGGCAGAGGCGTTGAGCTGCCATAGCCCGGTGCGTCCCAGGCGATGACGCGGTGCGTGCCGGCCAGGCCTTCAAGCTGCCCGGCCCACGACAAGGCGCCCGCGCCGATGCCGTGCAGCACAACGAGAGGCAAGCCCGCACCCGCCTCGCGCCAAGCCACGCGGCCATGGCTGCAAACCGCTTGTTGCAGCGGAAAGCGGGTGTCCAGGGCAGCCGACATGAACCTTCAGCGCTTCACGTTGCGCAATGGGTGATCAGGTGGATAGGTGGGCGTGATGGGCGTGGCGGTGCCCAGCATCACGCACATCAACACGTCTTCATCGCCGATGTTGATCTCGCCGCGGTAAACGCCGGGCGGAATGGAGATCAGGTCGCGCTCGCCGAGCACCGCCTCCCAAGTCTGGCCGTCTTTCTCGCACATCACCTTGACCTTGCCGCGCATGACGAAGAACACTTCTTCCACATCGGTGTGAAGGTGCATCGGCCCTTCGTGGCCGGCCGGGATGACCATGGTGGAAAAGGTGAAGTGCTCGGCCGGCACCGAGTTGCTGTCGGCGGCGATGCCGGTGCCCCCGGTGCCGATGTAGCGCATCTGCGCGCGCCGGTACTTGGGGTCGAAGTCGGCCTGAAACTTCAGCGCGTTCCAGTCGTAGCGGCGCGTGCTGTAAAGGGCGCAGCGCGCTTGCATCCAGGCCTGGAAATCCTGACCAACGGGCTGGGTCTGGCGGTGGGCGATCTCGTCGGGCGTCATTTCAATCCTTGATCTACTAATGAAACAACAATCTGTATTTGGAACAAATTATAGGAATCCAGCGAGCGTCGTCAAGGCCTGGTCGGCTCGTCCGGCGTAGAAACACTATGGTGTTTACCCTGAAAAGTCGGGCGAATACGGGTTCTATCCTTCTCCAATCAGAAGTTCATCACCAATCCTTTGTTTCAACAGCAAACAAATATGAGCGATCAAAACACCTCTGGCCTGCTCGCTGGCCACCGCACCCTGGTCACCGGCGGTGCCCGTGGCCTGGGCCTGGCTTTCGCCCGCGCGTTGGCCGAGCACGGCGCGCGGGTGGTGGTGGCGGACATATTGGCCGCTGAGGCGCAAGCCGCCGCCGCTGCCCTGCGCAATGAGCGGTTGGACGTGCAGGCGCTGCGGCTGGACCTTGCCGATGCCGCCAGCATCAGCGCTTGCGCAGCGGCCGCGGCGCAGGCCTTGGGCGGGTTGGATGGCCTGGTCAACAACGGTGCCATCACCAATTCCGGCGGGCGCAACCTGCATGAGCTTGAACCCGATGTCTGGGACCAGGTGATGAAGGTTAACGTTCGAGGCACCTGGCTCATGACGCGCGCCTGCGCCGCCGCGCTGAAGGCCAGCGGCCGTGGCGCGGTGGTGAACCTGGCGTCTGACACGCCGCTGTGGGGCGCGCCGAACCTGTTGGCCTATGTCGCCAGCAAGGGCGCCATCGTGGCCATGACGCGCTCGCTGGCGCGTGAGCTGGGCGCTGACGAGATCACCGTGAACGCCATCGCCCCGGGCCTCACGCTGGTCGAAGCCACGCAGTACGTGCCCGAACACCGCCACCGCCTGTACCGCGAGCAACGCGCCCTGGCGCGCGACCAGTTGCCGCAAGACGTGGCCGGCGCGGTGGTGTTCGCGCTCAGCCCGCTGGCGCGCTTCGTCACCGGGCAGTTGCTGGCAGTGAATGGCGGGTTCGTGATGCATTGAGGGTGGGAGGCGATTGCAGATGGCTGGCGCGCGCCTGCGCCTTGCCTGCGTTCAGCGCAGACCTGCGGCCCGGCGCGGCGTTCTGCGCGGGCCGAGGGTGTTGGGTGGCTGGCTTCGCTCCTGTCGCCCGCCGGCCTGATCCCGTTCCAATGCGTCATGCCGACACTGCACTATTCTCCAAAACCCAAAGCCGCGGGAGCGCGAGATGAACACCCTGGCCCGGCCCGACTACCAGCTCAAGGATGGCCTGTGGGCCACCAGCGGCAGCGTCTTCGTCAGCGGCACGCAAAGCCTGGTGCGCCTGATGCTGATGCAGCGCGCGCTCGACGAAGCCCGCGGCTGGAACACGCAGGGCTTCATCAGCGGCTACCGCGGCTCGCCGCTGGGGCAGGTGGACCAGGCGGTGTGGAAAGCCGGTGCGCCATTTGAAGCCCGCGGCCTGCGCTTCCTGCCCGCCATCAACGAAGAACTTGCCGCCACCGCGGTGTTGGGCACGCAGCGCGTGCAAGGCGACCCACAGCGCACGGCCGATGGCGTGTTTGCGCTGTGGTACGGCAAGGGCCCGGGGGTGGACCGGGCCGGCGACGCCTTGAAGCACGGCAACGCCTTCGGCAGCAGCCCGCGCGGCGGCGTGCTGGTGGTGGCGGGCGACGACCATGGCTGCGTGTCCAGCTCCATGCCGCATCAGAGCGACCAGGCGTTTCAAGCCTGGAGCATGCCCGTGCTGGCGCCGGCTAACGTTTCAGAAGTGCTTGAGTTTGGCTTGTATGGCTGGGCCCTGTCGCGCTACAGCGGCGCCTGGGTCGGCTTGACGGCCCTTTCAGAAGTGGTGGAAAGCGCCACCACGGTGGATCTGGATGTGATCAACGCGCGCATGGCGCAATGGGCCGGTGCCGAAGAAGTGGCTCGGCGCAGCGGCCATGTGCCGCCGCCAGATGGCCTGCACATCCGCTGGCCTGATTTGCCTTCGCTGCGCATCGAGTCGCGCGCGGCTGACAAGCTCGTGGCGGTGCGCGCGTTTGCCAGCGTGAACTCGATCGACCGCTTGGTGATTGCTGCGCCGCAGGCCCGTGTGGGCATCGTCACCTGCGGCAAGGCGCATCTGGATTTCATGGAGGTGCTGCGCCGCCTGGAAATCACGCCGGCCATGTTGAACGAGGTCGGCGTGCGCGTCTACAAGCCGGGCTTGACCTTTCCGCTTGAGCTGACGCGGCTGCGCGCTTTCGCGCAGGGTTTGCAAGAGATCCTGGTGATCGAAGAAAAGGGCCCCGTGGTCGAGGCGCAGTTGCGCGAGCTGTTCTACAACGCCGCTGCGGGCGAACGGCCGGCCATCGTGGGCAAGCATGCCAGAGACGGCGCGCCGCTGGTCAGCGCGCTGGGCGAACTGCGGCCGTCGCGCTTGATTGAACTGGTGGCGCATTGGCTGGGTGCGCACTTCCCGGGCAACGCTGTGCTCGGCAACCACTTCCAGCATGTGCGCGACTTCACCGCGCCCGCCACGCTGAGCAACGCCGCGGATGATGTCAAACGTTTGCCCTACTTTTGCGCCGGCTGCCCGCACAACACCAGTACCGTGGTGCCTGAAGGCAGCAGCGCGCGCGCCGGTATCGGCTGCCACTTCATGGCCAACTGGATGGAGCGCGGCACCGCAGGCCTGATTCAAATGGGCGGCGAGGGCGTCGATTGGGTCTCGCACGCCCTGTTCACCAACACCCAGCATGTGTTCCAGAACCTGGGCGACGGTACCTACTATCACAGCGGCTATCTCGCCATCCGCCAGGCCGTGGCGGCCAAGGCGACGCTGACCTACAAGATCCTGTTCAACGATGCCGTGGCC
>JANMYI010000028.1:0-2572 GCA_031381955.1 Burkholderiales bacterium | reverse complement strand
CGCCCAATACCTGCTTCAAGGTGATGACGACTTCCTGCCCCGCAAAACGCTGGTAGTCGTGTTCGCGCTTGAGCAGGCGATCCAGCCCGGGCGAAGACACTTCCAGACGGCGGTAGTCAGCGTTCTCGGTTTCCAGCACATAGCGCAATTGGCGTGTCACGGCTTCGCAATCTTCAACCGTGACAAACTCGCCCTCGCCGCTGGCATAGGAGCGGCCGGGAATGCGGTCAATCGTGACGCGCAGCAAGCCGCCCGCCGAGCGTTCGACATCCACCAGCTGGTATTGCACAGCCAACACTGCGATTTCTATTGCCTTGTCTATTGCCATCAAAGCCATTGCGCCAATACGGGCGTGAAGGTTGGGGCGGAAACGGGAACGCCAAAAAAAATGGGCTGGAATCCATCCGCCCAATTCATTGGCCAGAGAACGTTTGGCCAGCGAAAGACGCATTGTAACCTGCGCCGCAGGGGCGGACAACATGCATGCCAGAATCGCCGCGCATTGAAACGACAGAGGCAAATCCATGGGTTTTCTGGCCGGGAAACGGTTGCTCATCACCGGCGTGTTGTCCAACCGCTCCATCGCCTACGGCGTGGCCCGGGCCTGCCATGCGCAGGGTGCCGAACTGGCGTTCAGCTACCAGGGCGAACGCTTCAAGGAGCGCATCACCGAGTTTGCCCGCGAATTCGGTTCTGACTTGGTGTTTGATTGCGACGTGAGCGACGACGCGCAGATTGCCGCACTCTTTGCCGGCCTGGCGCGAAGCTGGCCGCAGTTCGACGGCCTGCTGCACGCCATCGGCTATGCGCCACGTGAATCCATTGCCGGGGACTTTCTAGACGGCCTGTCGCGCGAGGCCTTTCGCATTGCCCATGACATTTCGGCCTACAGCTTCCCGGCGCTGGCCAAGGCCGCGCTGCCGCTGCTGCGCCCGAACAGCGCCCTGCTCACACTCACCTACCTGGGCGCCGAGCGCGTGGTGCCGGGCTACAACACCATGGGCCTGGCCAAGGCCTCGCTTGAAGCCAGCGTGCGCTACCTGGCGGCCAGCCTGGGGCCGCGCGGCATTCGCGTCAACGGCATTTCGGCCGGGCCGATCAAGACGCTGGCGGCTTCGGGCATCAAGGGCTTTGGCAAGATCCTCGACGTGGTGGCCACCAACGCGCCGCTGCGCCGCAACGTCACGATCGACGACGTGGGCAACGTCGCCGCGTTCTTGTTGTCTGACCTGGCCAGCGGCGTCACCGCCGAGATCACCTATGTCGACGGCGGCTTCAACCGGCTGGCCGGCGTGCCGGCCGAAGGCTGATTGGCTTCAGCGGGTGCAGCGCGTTCAGCGCACGCAGTCAACGTAGTACTGCCGCTCGGCGCCCTCGCCGTCGGCTTCCACCAAGCCATGCACGTCGGTGTCAAAGCCTGGGAAGGCGGCGTTGAACTCGCGTGTGAAACGCAGGTACTGCACGATCTTGCGGTTGAAGCGCTCGCCCGGGATCAACAGCGGAATGCCCGGCGGGTAGGGCGTGAGCAGCGCGGTGGTGATGCGGCCTTCGAGCGCGTCGATGTCCACGCGCTCGGTGTTGCGGTGCGCGATCTGCGCAAAGGCCTCGCTGGGTTTCATGGCCGGTTGCAGATCAGACAGGTACATCTCGGTCGTTAACCTAGCGATGTCGCCCTTGGCGTAGGCCTCGTGGATGCCCTGGCACAGGTCGCGCAGGCCCATGCGCTCGTAGCGTGGGTGCGCCTGGCAGAACTCGGGCAGGATGCGCCACATCGGCGCGTTCTTGTCGTAGTCGTCCTTGAACTGCTGCAGGGCCGTTAACAAGGTGTTCCAGCGGCCCTTGGTGATGCCGATGGTGAACAGGATGAAGAACGAATACAGGCCGGTCTTTTCCACCACCACGCCGTGCTCGGCCAGGAATTTGGTGACCACGCCCGCCGGGATGCCCGCGGTGGCGAACTTGCCCGACATATCGAGCCCCGGGGTGATCAGCGTGCACTTGATCGGGTCGAGCAGGTTGAAGCCTGCGGCCATGGCGCCAAAACCATGCCACTTGGCGTTGGCCTTGAGCGTCCAGTCCGCGGGCGAGCCCACGCCCTCGTTGACCAGCTTGTCCGGCCCCCAGACCTGGAACCACCAGTCCTTGCCGAACTCCTTGTCCACCTTGCGCATGGCGCGGCGAAAGTCGAGCGCTTCCTTCAGGCTTTCCTCGACCAGCGCCGTGCCGCCGGGCGGCTCCATCATCGCCGCGGCCACGTCGCAACTGGCGATGATGGCGTACTGCGGGCTGGTGCTCGAATGCATCAAGTAGGCCTCGTTGAACAGGTGCTTGTCCAGGTGCCGCGTTTGTGAGTCCTGCACCAGCACTTGCGACGCTTGGCTCAAACCCGCCAGCAGCTTGTGCGTGCTTTGCGTGGCAAAGACCATGGCCTCCTTCGGGCGCGGGCGGTTGCGGCCCATTGAGTGGAAGCTGCCATAGAACTTGTGGAACGCGGCGTGCGGCAGCCAGGCCTCGTCGAAGTGCAGGTTGTCGATGTAGCCGTCGACCATGCCCTTGATGGTCTCGGTGTTGT
>JANMYI010000003.1:0-5772 GCA_031381955.1 Burkholderiales bacterium | reverse complement strand
CATCTATTACGTTGAGCTGTTTTCCGCGGCCGCGGCGCAGCAGGCCGATGCTGCGCCCGTGCTGGCGCTGATGCCCTTGCCGGGTGATGTGGATGTGGTGCTGGCGTCTGAATTGATGGAGGCCGCGCGTGCCGTGCAGCGCGGCCTGGTGACGCCCGACCGCACCACGCTGGTGGCATCGACCCACCGCGTCTATGCCATCGCCGAAATGATCGCCATGGCCGATGGCCGTGCCGACAGCGCAGCCCTGCTGCAACAAGCCCGCGCGGCGGCCAAGCGCTTCGTGGGTTACGACATGGCGCAGGCCACCGAAGCCAGCGCCAGCGTGATCAGCGCCGTGCTGTTTGGCGCGCTGGCCGGCACGGGCGTGTTGCCGTTCGAGCGCATGGCGTTTGAAGACACCATTCGCCGCGGCGGGGTTGGCGTGGAAGCCAGCCTGCTGGCCTTCGCCGCAGCGTTTGAACGCGCCGCGCAGCCTGATGCGCCTGCGCACCTCGACGCTCCCGCTGTGGTCACATCGGCCTTGCCCAAGGCCAGCCACCCGCAGGTGCAGGCCTTGATAGACCGTGCCGCGCGCAGCCACAGCGGCGCTGCCCTGCACATCGTCATCGAAGGCCTGCGCCGCCTGGTGGACTATCAAGATGTGGCTTATGCGGCGCTGTATCTTGATCGGCTGGATGCGGTGCAAGTCGTTGAACACGCGCATGCACCAGGCAGCCAGGCGCTGAGCCAGGAAGTAGCGCGCCACCTCGCGCTGTGGATGTCTTACGAAGACACCATTCGCGTGGCCGACTTGAAGACCCGCGGCACGCGCTTTGAGCGGGTGCGCAGCGAAGTGAAGGTGGCGGCCGGCCAGGTGCTGGCGATCAACGAATACATGCACCCGCGCTTGCAGGAAATTGCTGACTCCTTGCCCGCCGGCCTGGGGCGCTGGCTGCTGGCTTCAAACTGGCCGCGCCGCGTGGTGGCCCGCTTGGCTGCCAAGGGGCGCGTGGTGATGACCAGTTCATTGCGCGGCTTCCTGATGTTGCGCGGGGTGGCGGGCTTGCAGCGCTGGCGCCGTGGCACGCTGCGCTTTGCGCATGAAGACCAGCGCATCGAAGCCTGGCTGGCTGACGTGCGCCTGGTGGCGGCGCAAGACCTGCCGCTGGCCGTGGAAATCGCGCGCTGCCAGGGCCTGGTGAAAGGCTATGGCGACACCCACGAGCGCGGCCTGCGCAACTATGCTGCCCTGCGCAGTGCCAGGTTAAGCGGCGGGGCGCAGGTCACTGCGGCGGTGCTGGGCGAACTGCGCCAGGCCGCGTTGATGGACGAGCATGGCAAGGCCTTGCAGGCGGCGCTGGTCAAGCATGCATTGGCCTGACGCCCATCGCGCGGCCCACGAACATCAGGAGGCACGATGATGGGCAACTACCGTAGCAACCCCCAAGCCGTGGCCGCCCTGGTGCGCGACACCGAAATCCACAAAGACTGCTACATCAATGCCGAGGTGTTTGCGCTCGAAATGGAGCACCTGTTCGCCAACACCTGGGTCTACGTGGGCCACGCCAGCCAGGTGCCCAAGCCGGGCGACTTCTACAGCACCACGGTGGGCGACCAGGCCGTGGTGATGGTGCGCCACACGGATGAAACGGTGCGCGTGCTCTACAACCGCTGCGCGCACAAGGGCGTGCAAGTGGCGCCGGCTGGTGGCGGCAACACGGGTAGATTCTTCCGCTGCCCGTACCACGGCTGGAGCTACAAGACCGATGGCTCGCTGCTGGCCATTCCGCTGCAAAAGGGCTACGACAACACCGGCTTCGATGACTGCGAGGCCAAGCGCGGCATGGTGCCGGTGGGTGCGGTGCAGGTCTACCGCGATTTCGTCTTCTGCCGGCTCAATGTTCAGGGCGTGCGCTTCGAAGATTTCTTCGGCGAGTCACTCTCAACGTTAGACAACATGGTCGAGCGTTCGCCCGAAGGCAAGCTCGAAGTGGCCGGCGGCGTGATGCGCTACCTGCACCCTTGCAACTGGAAGATGCTGGTCGACAACCAGACCGACACCTGCCACCCCATGGTGGCGCATGAATCATCGGCCGGCACTGCGGTGAAGGTGTGGCAGGCCGCGCCCGCCGGCACGCCCAAGCCGATGGCCGTGGAGCTGTTCGCGCCCTTCGTCAGCCCCTATGCGTTCTTTGAGAAGATGGGCATCCGCGTCTGGCCCAATGGCCATGGCCACACCGGCGTGGCCGACTCCATTCATGCCGCTTACTCGCCCGTGCCGGGCTACCTTGAAAGCATGGCTGCGGCCTACGGCGAAGAGCGCGCCAAGCAGATCCTGGGCGAGGTGCGGCACAACACGGTCTACTTCCCAAACATCATGGTCAAGGGGCCGATCCAGACCTTGCGGCGGTTCTTGCCCATTGCGGCTGACAAGACGATGGTCGAGAGCTGGACCTTCCGTTTGGTGGGCGCGCCCGACCTGCTGCTCGAACGCACGCTCATGTACAACCGCCTGGTCAACGCCCCCACCTCGGTGGTGGGGCATGATGATTTGGAGATGTACGAACGCGCGCAGCACGGCCTGCACGCCCGCGCCGCGCAATGGGTGAACATGGCGCGCTTGTACGACCCGGCCGAACGCGGCCAGGTCAACGTGGCCACCAACGGCACCAGTGAATGGCAGATGCGCAACCAGATGCGGGCTTGGGTGAAATACATGACAGCGTCGATGAAGGAAGAGGTGCTGTCATGACGATGCCGAGCAATCAGCAGTTGATCGACTTCGTGGTGGCTGAAGCACAGTTGCTCGATGACTGCCGCTATGACGATTGGCTGGCGCTGTTTGCCGAAGATGGCCACTACTGGATGCCGCTCACGCCTGGGCAAACTGATGCGAAGCTGCAAGCATCGCTGATGTACGAAGACAAGCTGCTGTTGAGTGTGCGCGTGGAGCGTTTGCGCGGCGCGCGAACGTTTTCGCAGCAACCCAGGAGCCGCTGCCACCACCTGCTGCAAACGCCCACCGTTCAGGCGCGCATTGAAGCCGCCGGTGAGTTCGCCACCCGCACCGCGTTTCACTACGTTGAAACGCGCCTGGATCAACAAACCCTGTATGCCGGCTGGGCCACGCACACGCTGGCGCTGCATGAGGGAGAGTTGAAGATCCGTCTGAAGCGCGTCGATCTGGTCAACAGCGACGCGGCGTTCGGCAGCATGCAGTTGTTCATGTAGGGCGGCCGTTGAGCGCAGCCCTTCACACCGTTGCAGCGTCCTTCGAAGCCACGGCACAGCACTGGCCGGGCAGTTCGTTTGTCGCGGTTTTGCCTGAGACTGCCGCGGCCTACGGCATCGCCGCGGGTGAGCTGAGCTACGCCGTGGCGCGGCAGCGCATCAACGTCTTGCGCACTGCCTATTCAAACGCCGGTTATGGCCATGGCCACCGCGTGGGCCTGCTGCTGGAAAACCGCCCGAGCTTCTTGCTGCACTGGTTCGCGCTGAACGGCCTGGGCGTCTCGGTGGTGCCCATCAACGCCGAGTTGCGTGCTGCGGAGCTGGAATATCTGGTGGGCCATTCCGAGATCGCGCTCGCCGTGGCCTTGCCTGGGCGGCACGCCGCGCTGCGCGCAGCCGCCACGGCCGCGGGCCACCCGCTGGCGCTGCTGGCCGATGGCGAGCTGCCACCCGCCGCCCGATTCCCCGCGCCGCTGGCCGAATGGGCCATTGAAGGCCTGAGCGAATGCGCCTTGCTCTACACATCGGGCACCACCGGCCAGCCCAAAGGCTGCATCCTGCCCAACCGCTACTTCCTGCATGCCGGGCATTGGTACGCCCACATTGGTGGCCTGGCGGCCTTGCAAGCGGGGCGGGAACGTTTGCTCACGCCGCTGCCGCTGGTGCACATGAACGCCATGGCGTACTCCACGATGGCCATGCTGCTCACCGGCGGCTGCCTGATCGTGCTCGACCGTTTTCACCCCGCCACATGGTGGGCCAGCGTGCGTGAGGCCCGGGCCAGCGTGGTGCACTACCTGGGCGTGATGCCGGCCATGCTGATGAAGGCTGCGCCGCATGAAGACGATGCCCGCCACAGCGTGCGCTTCGGCTTCGGTGCCGGAGTGGACAAGGCCTTGCACGCGCCGTTCGAACAGCGCTTCGGTTTCCCTTTGCTCGAAGCCTGGGCCATGACCGAAACCGGCGCCGGCGCGGTGGTGATGGCCAACACCGAGCCGCGCGCCGTGGGCAGCAGTTGCTTCGGCCGCGAAGGGCCCGATGTGGAGGTGGTGATCGTTGCCGAAGACAACGTTGAGGCCGACATTGACCAACCCGGTGAACTCTGGGTGCGCCATGCCGGTGCAGACCCACGTTATGGCTTCTTCGCCGGCTACCTGAAGGAGCCGCAAGCCACTGATGAAGCCTGGGAGCATGGCTGGTTCCACACCGGCGACATCGTTTGCCGCGATGCCCAGGGCCTGCTGCACTTCATCGACCGGCGCAAGAACATCATCCGCCGCAGCGGCGAAAACATCTCCGCGGTGGAAGTGGAAAGCGTGCTCAACCAGCACCCCGCGGTCAAAGCCGTGGCTGTGGCCGCCACACCTGATGCACTGCGTGGCGATGAAGTGCTGGCTTGCGTGGTGCTGCACGAACCTCTTGCTACCGAACAGCGCGCACAACTCGCCGCCAGCATCGTCGAGCACGCACTGGCACGTCTGGCCTATTACAAGGCGCCGGGCTATGTGGCGTTCGTCGATGCGTTGCCGCTCACCGCCTCGCAAAAAATCCAGCGCGGTGAATTGAAGGCGCTGGCGCAAACGCTGCCGGGCCAGGCCCATTGCATCGACACGCGCGCCATGAAAAAGCGCCAGGCCTGACGACCCCACGCATGACGTTCATCAACACCCGCCAAGCCTATGCAGGCGTGGCCGTGGCCGTGCCGGTCACCGTGCCCTATGTGCGCTACTCCACCCGCAGCGCGCACTGGTTTTTGGGCCAGGCGATCAACGCCCTGGTCAAGCAAAGCGGCGTGCCCAAGGAGCAGATCGACGGCCTCACCGTCAGCAGCTTTTCACTCGCGCCTGACACGGCTGTGGGCGTGACCCAGCACCTGGGCCTGCGCCCGCGCTGGCTCGACCACATCCCCACCGGCGGCGCCAGCGGCGTGATGGCGCTGCGCCGCGCCGCGCGCGCCGTGCAGGCGGGCGACGCCAGCATCGTGGCCTGCGTGGCGGCCGACACCAACCAGGTCGATTCGTTCCGCCTCATGCTGGGCAGCTTCAGCGGCTTTGCGCGCGACGCCACTTACCCCTATGGCTCAGGCGGGCCGAATGCCATCTTCGCGTTCATCACCGCCAACTACATGGCCAAGTACGGCGCCAGGCGCGAAGACTTTGGCCGCATCTGTGTCGATCAACGGCGCAACGCGCTGGCCTATGGCTCGCGCCTGTTCAAGAAAGCGCTAACGTTAGACGAGTACATGGCCGCGCGGCCGATCGCCGACCCGATTCACTTGTTCGATTGCGTCATGCCTTGCGCCGGTGCTGAAGCCTTTCTGGTGATGAGCGAGGGCCGGGCGCGCGACCTGGGCCTGCCGTTCGCCACGCTGCGTGGCGCCATCGAACGCCACAACGCTTTCAGTGACGACCCGGTGATGGAACGCGGCGGCTGGCGCGTCGACCTGCCCGAGCTTTATGCGATGGCCGACGCCAAGCCGGCCGACATCGGCTTCCTGCAAGCCTACGACGACTACCCGGTGATCGTGATGATCCAGGCCGAAGACCTGGGCTTTTGCGC
>JANMYI010000803.1:0-5524 GCA_031381955.1 Burkholderiales bacterium | reverse complement strand
AGGCCACGCTGGCGCTGGGCTATTCGGCCAATTCCGGCGCCCGCGCCACGGTGGAACATGTGCACCGGCGTGTCTTCGGCTTTGCCTTGAGTGCGCGCAACAAACTTGAATGGGGCGTGAACCGCCAGGCCTGGGACGGTGAACTCAGCACCCACCCCGGCGCGAACCTGGAACGCAAGCTGCTGGGCGTGGCCATCGAACAGCTGCGGGGTGAGACCGACGTGGTGCTGTCGCAAAAACTGCGCCTGGGCTTGACGCAAGACACGCGGCGCATCGAGCGGCTGTACTTCGCTGAACTCGAACGTTCGCTGCGCCACACCAGCACGAGCCGCAGCGAAGCCCTGGCCGCCAGCGGCAACTTCCACGGCATCTGGCGCGACCTCGACAACGCCGTGCTGCCCACGCGCGGCCTCACGCTGGCGCTGCAAGGCGCGCTGGGCCGATCCACCAGTTCCACCGACGGCAGCGGCCCGTTTGCGCGCGCCTATGCGCGGCTGACCGGCTACCTGCCACTGGGTGCCGGGCTGTATGGCCAGGCGCGTGTCGAGGCGGGCCAGGTCTTTGTGCGCGACGGCGTGTTCGTGCCCGACAGCCAGCGCTTTCGCGCCGGGGGTGACGACTCCGTGCGCGGTTACGCCTGGCGCAGCCTGGGCCCGGTGGTGGCCGGCGGCGTGAGCAGCGGCAACACCATTTTCACGACCAGCGTGGAACTGGCCCGCCCGCTGAGCCCCACCTACCCGTCGCTATGGGGCGCGGTTTTCATCGACAGTGGCGGCGCCGCCAACAGCTTTGCCAGCCTGCGCCCGGCCACCGGCGTGGGCGCCGGCCTGCGCTGGCGCAGCCCGGTGGGGCCATTGCGGGTGGACATGGCCTGGGCGGACGAGCTCAAGCGCTGGCGGCTGCACTTCAGCGTGGGCATCGCCTTGTGAATATCGAAGCGCCTGCTGCCGCCGCCGTGCCGCGCCGTGGCCGCGCCCGCTTGAAGCGCGTGGCCTGGTGGTTCAGCGCGTTGACCGTGGCGCTGGTGCTGGCCCTGGCCGGCAGCGCGGCCTGGTTGCTCGGCCGCTCGGCCGGCAATGAATGGTTGTTCAATGAATTGCCTGGCGTGCAGGCCGAAGGTGTCAGCGGCAGCCTGCTGCGGCAGAACCTGCGCATCCAGCGCCTGCGCATCCAGCTTGGCCGCCATCAGGCCGAGCTGCAAGACGTGCGCGTGGCCGGCCTGGGCTGGTTGGGTGCGCGCGTCTTGCACCTGCAAGAACTGCATGTGCAGCGCGCGCTGGTGAAGCTGGCGCCCAGCACCACGCCGCCCACGCCGCCGGCCAGCCTGCGCCTGCCCTTGAGCATCGACATTGGCAAGCTGCTGATCGACGAATTGCAGGTCGACACCTACGAGGCGGCGCGCAACGTGAAGATGCGGCTGCACCTCGGTGCCGAAGCCGGCGAGCTGCATCGTTTCGAACGCCTGAGCCTGGTGTGGGGCAGCCTGGCCGCCGCGGGGCAAGGCCAGGTGGGTGCCGATTCCCCCTTCAACCTGAGCGCACAACTGGGCCTGGCAACGGGCAGTGGGCGCCCCTGGGTGGCGCAGCTCAACGCCGCCGGCGCCATGGCCTTGATCGAACTGCAAGCCGCCCTGCGCGGCCAAGCCCTCGGCGCGAGCGCAGCGCCGGCGCTCAACGCCAGCGCCCGCATTGCCCCGTTTGCGGCCTGGCCCCTGGCCGGCTTGAGCGCGCCGACGAAAGACCTCGACCTGGCCAGCCTGCACCTGAGCGCACCCCACTCCCAGCTAACGGGTGAAGTCAGTGTGCGCAGCAGCGGCCGGGGCCAGCCGGCGCAGGCGCGCATCGATTTGCGCAACAGCGCCGCCGGCCCGGGGCAGGCCCGCCGCGCGCCGCTGCGCAGCCTGGAACTCGATCTGCAAGCGCCGCTGGCCAAGACCGATCAGCTCGAACTCAAGGCCTTCAACATCGAATTCGGCAGCGCGCAGGCCGCGGCCGGGCGCTGGCAGGGCAGCGGCCAGTGGCAGGGTCACCGGCTGGAGCTGCGCAGCCAACTGAGCAACCTGCACTTGGCCGCGCTGGACGCGCGCGCGCCCGCGCTCACCGCCAGCGGCCCGCTGCACGCGGTGGTCAACGGCTTGCCCGCGCCCGACGGCACGGCCAGCGCCGCGCCGATTAACTTGGTGCTTGATGCCACACTCGACGGCCGCCACCGCAGCCTGGCGCAACCGTTCGCCCTGGCGGTGCAGGGCGAGTTCAGCGCCAGCCAGGTGCTGCTGAATCGCCTGCGCGCCAGCGTCGGCGCAGCGCGCGCTGATCTTCAAGCGCAAGCGCGGCTGCGGCCCGGCGGCGGCTGGGCCGTGGCCTCCACCGGCACGCTGAAAGACTTCGACCCCCTGCCCTGGTTGACCCTGGCCGCCGATTCGCCCTGGCGCCGCGGCCCGCACCGGCTGCAAGGTAGCTGGCAGGGCGAGCTGCAACTGCCGCCCGCGCCGGCGTTCACCTGGCAAGCCGTGCGCGGCCGCGCGCAGGTGGATCTGGGCGCCAGCCTGGTGGCCGGTGTGCCGGTGTCGGGCCACATCGAACTGGCCGCGCCTGACGCGCAAAGCATGGCGCTGCAGGCGCAGCTCCAGGCCGCCGGCAGCCGCATCAAGCTTGATGCCGCAGGCGCGCCGCAAGGCGAGGTTCAACTGGGAGCCGAGCTGGCGGCGCCCAACCTGGCCGCGCTGCGCCCGTTAGTGGCACTGCTGCCACAAGCGCCCACCTTGTGGCCCAGCCAAGGCGCACTGCAGGCACAACTGCAAGCGCGCGGCACCTGGCCGCAGGTCAAAGGCACGGGCACGTTCGCCGTGCAACAACTCAAGCTCGGCGAGTGGGCGCTGGCCCAGGGCAGCGGCCAGCTCAGCCTGGACGCCACCGGTGCCGACCCCGCCTTCACGCTCGACGCCCGTGCCGAAGGCGCTGCCCAAGGCGCGCAGCGGCTTGATCAATTGCAGGCGCGCGTGGCCGGCACCCTGGCCCGCCATGAATGGCAGGCCACGCTGCACCTGCCTGTGCGCCCACCGCCCGCGGCGGCCGCGCTGCTGGGCATGCCCCGGCCGCAGCCGGCAGCGGCAACCCCGGGCACGCGGCTGCAAGCCACTGGCGCCGGTGCCTGGGCGGCGCTGGCGGAAGGTGGCGGCTGGTGGCGCGGGCAGGTGCAAAGCATCCAGGCCAGCCCATCGAGCCGCAGCACGCCAGAGTCCGTCAACACCGATTGGCTGACCGTGCAGGCCGTGCCCATCAACGCCCGCTTCAGCGCCGCTGGCAGCCTGCTGCGCCTGGAGGCCGGCGCCGGCCGTGCCCGCTTGCCCGGTGGCCTGAGCCTGACCTGGCAGCAGGCGTATTACGAGCCCAACGGCGACACGCCGCGCTTGTTTGCCCAGGCCCAGCTTGAAGCCTTTGACGCCACGCCGCTGCTGCAACGCGCCCAACCCGAACTGGGCTGGAGCGGTAACTTGCGGCTGCGTGCGAACCTGGAAATCAAGGCCGAAGAGCGCTTCGATGCCGAACTGGTGATCGAGCGCGAAAGCGGCGACCTGGCCATCCGCGACGGCAGCATCGCGCAGCCCCTCGGTCTGAGTGACCTGCGCTTCGCCTTGAGCGCTCACGACGGCACCTGGTACTTCACTCAGGCCTTCGCCGGCGGCCAGATCGGCGAGGCCGCCGGCGCCATCGGCTTGAAGACCAGCCCGCAGCGCCGCTGGCCCGAAGCGCAGGCCGCCATCTCGGGCGTGGTGCAGGCACGCGTGGCCAACCTGGGCGCCTGGGGCACCTGGGTGCCGCCCGGCTGGCGCCTGGGTGGCAGCCTGCAAACCAGCGCCAGTTTTGGTGGCCGCTTTGGCGACCCCGAAATCACCGGCGAGCTGCGCGGCAACGCCCTGAGCGTGCGCAACTTGCTCGAAGGCGTGGACTTGAAAGACGGCGAGGTGATGGTCACGCTCAAAGGCGCCAAGGCGCGCATCGAGCGCTTCAGCTTGCGTGGCGGCGCCGGCAGCCTGCAAGCCGAGGGCGAGGCCGACATCGGCGCTGCGCCGCAGGCCCGGCTCACGCTGAAGGCCGAGCACTTTCAACTGTTGGGTCGGGTCGACCGCCGGGTCGTGGCCAGCGGCCAGGCGCAGCTCAACCTGGCGCGCGAAAAGCTGCAACTGAATGGCCGCTTCAAGGTGGACGAAGCGCTGTTCGATGTCAGCGCCGCCGACGCGCCGCGCCTGGACGATGACGTCATCGTGAGACGCGCCGCGGCGGCGGCCGACGCCACGCCCGCCGCGGCGCCCGCCAGCCCGTGGCAAGCGCAGATCGCACTCGACGTGGACCTGGGCTCTAACCTGCGCGTGCGTGGGCGCGGCCTCGACGCTTTGCTGCGTGGCCAGCTTCAACTCAGCAACCCGGGTGGCACGCTGGCCGTGCGCGGCCGTGTCAACGCCGAAGCCGGCACCTATTTGGCCTATGGCCAGCGCATGCAAATCGAGCGTGGCGCGCTGCGCTTCGACGGCCCGGTGGGCAACCCCACGCTGGACATCCTGGCCCTGCGCGCCAACCTCGACGAGCGCGTGGGCGTGGCCGTGACCGGCAGCGCGCTGTATCCCCGCGTGCGCCTGTATTCAGAGCCCGAAATGAGCGACAGCGACAAGCTCAGCTGGCTGCTGCTGGGCCGCGGCCCCGACGGCCTGGGCCGCACCGACACCGCCTTGCTGCAACGCGCCGCGCTGGCCCTGCTGGCCGGCGAAGGCCGCTCGCCTACTGACGCCTTGTTGCGCCGCATCGGGCTGGATGAGCTGTCGCTGCGCCAGAGCGACGGCGATGTGAAGGAGACCATCGTCACGCTGGGCAAGCAGCTTTCGCAGCGCTGGTACGCCGGCTATGAGCGTGGCATCAACGCCACCACCGGCACCTGGCAGCTCATCTACCGCGCCGCGCAGCGCTTCACGCTGCGCGCGCAATCGGGGCTGGAAAACTCGCTGGATGTGATTTGGACCTGGAAGTTTGATTGACGCCGTGGCCGGCGTTGCGGCGCCCCGATCGCGGCCAGGCCGCATGCAAAAATCCGCCGCTTCCCGCCGTAGTTCAATGGATAGAACGGGCGCCTCCTAAGCGCCAGATACAGGTTCGATTCCTGTCGGTGGGACCAACGCGCGCACGCATTGCAACCAAGAACAACCCGCGCGCTGAACGCCTTCGGCCCAAGAGTGCTTCCGACCGCCAAACTGGCTGTGACATGATGCATTGAGTGGCAGCCTGTGGCGCAGTTCGTTGACCTGCGACCCTGCGCCATCAGGGATGGGCCCTCGACGGCTCAGCATGTGAACCGACTTTGACGGGGGCGGGCAATGAGCGCAATCGATACCGAGGGCGGCGAGGTCACCGAACCGTGTTTTCGCATCGATGCCACGATAGCTACCAAGCTGAACCTGGCGGACTTTCAGAACGCCGTGCCGTTGCTCAGGGAACTGAGCATCGTCAACGGTACGAAAGAAGATGCGAAGGAT
>JANMYI010000791.1:0-2491 GCA_031381955.1 Burkholderiales bacterium | reverse complement strand
GTCTTGATCTTGATCTGCTCGGCCGGAATCTTCAGCTCCACCAGCTTCTCGCGAATCTTCTCGAAGGTGGTGTTGTCGCTATCGGTGTGTGGCTGGGCCTGGAACAGCACGATGGGGCGGATGTGCTTGCCGCCCGCAGCTTCTTCTGCAAGGCCCAAGTCTTCGAGTTGCCGGCGCAAGATCAGCGCCGACTCGATGACCTCGCCACGGCTGGCGCGGTTGGCCACGATCACCGGCAGCTTCACCATGTGCTGCTTCTTCAAGGCCAGCGCGTCCACGAAGCTGACGATGTTGCTGTTGTTGCGCGGTGTGGCGGTCAGGTCGAGGATGAAGTCCGGGTTCAGGTTCTTCATCATCTCCACCGACAACTGGCTCTCGGCGTTGTGGCTCTCGTCCACCACCACCACGGGCCGCAGTCGGCGGATGACGTTGATCAGGGCCGAGGCATCATGTTCAGGCAGCAGCCAATCGCTGCTGTCTTCCCAAGTTCGGCCCTGGTCGGGCATGAGGAACGAAGCCAGGTTGCCGTTTTCCTGGTAAATCTTGCGGTCTTCCTTGTTCCGGGCACGCAGCGAATCGAAACTCATCACCACGATGGACAGTTGCTCTTGGGCCGTGTCGCAGGAGAAGCCGGCACCCATCAGCAGGTCGCGCTTCTCATACACCGCCACCCGATGCCGGAACAACTGATCCAGCCGCTTGCGGTAGGGGTGCTCTGGGCTACTCAAGGCCTTCACGGTCTGGTCGAGGATGGTCAGTGACGGCACCAGCCACACCACCATCTTCGGCCGCCTAGGGGCGCGTTGGGCCAGCGCGCTGAACACGGTGCCGAGCGCGTTCACCGCTATGAAGGTCTTGCCGCCTGCCGTGGGCACCTTGGCGCAGATGTGCGGCACGCCCGGCACGGTGTTCTTGTATGGCTCCATGCCGGCGTGGCCACCGTCGCTGCCCACCCGCACACCTTTGCTGGCCCAGTAAGCCTTGAAGGCCTGCGCGAGGTTGGGCGTGCCGTCAAGCACTTCGAGGTAAGCCGCCAGATCAGCCAGTACCCGGGTCTGGTAGTCCTTCAGTTCCATGCGGGCTGTTCCAACACCGGCGTCATCTCGGCAAGCAGCGTCTCGGGCGCAATGTCCTGCTCATTCGGCCAGGTCACTGCGCCGAGAACGACGCCGACTCGGTTGAAGTAGCCCACGTCCTTCAGTTCCCGGAAAACGCCGTGGTCAAGGTACGGCGTCATGTTGAAGATGCCCTGCTGGCCACCCTCGGTTTCAACATACAGCCGGTAGTCGGGCAGGGGTTTGACAGTCTTCACATCCCAATGCATGGCGCACCTCACAGCGGAGCAATCTTGTAGGGCAGTTCACCGTTGGCGGCCAGCTCCCAATCGGCCACCAATTCATCGCGGTGCAGCTCAATCCAGGCCTGCACCAAACGCAATTGTTTGCGCGGCAGATCGCCCGCCAACACCTCGCCATCGGCGATGCCGATGGAGGCTTCAAACTCGGCATAGCGCGCATGGATGTGCGGCAGGTTGTGATGCCGGTTGTCCAGCAGGTACAGCCGGATGATGATGCCGTAGAACATTGAAATCACGGGCATGGCGTGGCTCCTTCAAAAGCGCGTGATGTCACGGGGAATCTTCTTGAAGATGATCCCGTGTTGGGTCATGAAGGCCGCTGACAGAAGGCATCGGTCAGCGTAGATGATCACTGTGCCTGGCTTGCTGGCACCGGTGTCGCTGCCAAAGCGCAGGCCCGCCAGAAAGTCCATGTCCAGACTGGTTGCGCGGTCTGGCTCATAGTTGAAGAGCCAGGCCGTTTCCCGGTTCAAGCCCAGCAGATAGGGGGTGTGCGGATTTTTGGCCGATGCACGATCAGCGGCCGGGATGCCTTCGCTGTAGGCCACGTAGCCCCGTATGGCCTCGGTGCCGACAGCCTCATTCAGGTTGTCGTCGGGCATGAACATCGGTTCGCCGATGGTGTAATAGTCGAAGCCGCCGCCGAGGCCTTGGACTGCTTTCTGGCCTTCGCCGTAGCCAGTCATCACCCGCCTGATCCTCTCGGCGGTCAACGTATCGGCATAGCTTTCTGTCTCGATCATCACGAAGCGCCGCGTCCCTGAGTCTTGCGCGTTCAACTTCAGCACTGCGTGCCCCGTCGTTCCTGAGCCAGCGAAGGAATCCAGCACGATGTCGCTGGACGACGCCGCTATCTGGATGACTCGCTCGATCAACCCGCTGGGCTTCGGTGTGTCGAATGACGCGGCGCCAGCAAAGATCGCGCGCTGCTCGTTCTTCGATGAACGATTGCTACCCACCGCCTCCTTTGTCCAGAGTGTGCGGGGTACCAGGTCTGCCACCTCGTTCAAGTAGCGTTTGATGCTGGGCCGGGCTTCGCCGGTCGGTCCCCACCAAATCCGGCCCTCGTCATCCAACTCCCGCAGCTTCTCCTCTGACACCCGCCAGTAGCGGCCAGCCGGAGGCGAAAACTCC
>JANMYI010000786.1:0-4234 GCA_031381955.1 Burkholderiales bacterium | reverse complement strand
ACGATCTTGAGCGCGAATTGGCGCCCGCGAGCTAACTGTTCAGATAACGCGCTTGCAAGTGCGCCTTGAAGTGCGCCGGGTTGAGCACCTCGCCGGTGGCGCGCAGCGCCAGCTCATCGGTGGTCCAGCGGCTGGCGGAATGCCAGATGTGGGAGCGCAGCCAATCGAACACGGGGTTCAGGTTGCCTTGGGCGATGTCGGCATCCAGATTCGGTTGCGCGCGGCGCATGGCGGCAAACCACTGCGCGGCGTACATGGCGCCCAGCGAATAGCACGGGAAGTAGCCGAACAGGGCCTCGGGCCAGTGCACGTCTTGCAACGGGCCATCTTTGAAGTTGCCGCGCGTGTCTTGGCCCAGCAGTTCCATCATCTTGGCGTTCCACAGCTCGGGAATGTCGGCGGCCTCGATGCTGCCTTCAATCAGCGCGCGCTCGATTTCGTAGCGCAGGATGATGTGCGCCGGGTAGGTCACCTCATCGGCATCCACTCGAATCAACCCCGGCTTCACGCGCGTGATCAGGCGGTGCAGGTTGCCCGGCTCGAAGGCGGCTTGCGCGCCGAAGGCCTGCGCCACCAGCGGCGCGAGTTGCGCCACGAAGCCCGGGTGGCTGCCCAGTTGCATCTCGAAGCTCAGCGAGCAGCTTTCATGAATGGCCATGCTGCGCGCCTGCGCCAAGGGCTGGCCCAACCAGTCGCGCGGCAGGTTCTGTTCATAGCGGCCGTGCCCGGTTTCATGCACCGTGCCCAACAGGCTGCCCAGGAAGTCGTCTTCATTGAAGCGCGTGGTCATGCGCACGTCTTCGGGCACGCCGCCGCAAAACGGGTGCGTGCTCACATCCAGCCGCCCGGCCGTGAAGTCAAACCCCAGCAGGCGCATCACCTGCTCGCACAACGCGCGCTGCGCAGCCACGGGGTAAGGGCCTTGCGGCAACGTGAGCGGCTGGCGCGACTGCTTGTCGCGCACCTGTTGGATCAAGCCGGGCAGCCACTGCCGCAGGTCACCAAAGATGGCGTCCAGGCGGGTGCTGTTCATGCCGGGTTCGAAGCGGTCCATCAACGCGTCGTAGCGCGACAGGCCACTGATTTGCGACAGCAGCGCGGCCTCTTCGCGCGCAATGGCCAGCACCTCGTGGAAGTCAGCCAGGAACGCCTTCCAGTCGTTCGCCGGCCGGTGCTGGCGCCAAGCGTGTTCGCAGCGCGACGTGGCCATTTCACGGCGCTCGACCAGGCTGCCCGGCAGCGCCGTGGCCTGGACCCAGCCGCGGCGCATTTCGCGCAGGTTGGCACGCTGGCCGTCGCTCAAGTCTTCTTGCTCCGCGCGTTGGATCTGCCCGCCCAGGGCGGGGTCGGTTTGCATGCGGTGCAGCAGTGCCGCCATTTCGGTGAGTGCCGCGGCGCGCGCCTCGTTGCCGGCCGGTGGCATGAGCGCGGCGCGGTCCCAACTGGCGATGGCTTGCAGGTGCGACAGGTGATGCAGCCGCGTCTGGGTGCGGCTGAGTTCGTCGTAGGCGGGGGTCAGGGGCATGGCGGGTTACCTGCAAGCCGATGGATGCTGGACATTCTCTGCGCGCCGAACCGATGTTCAAGCTGTAAGACCTCCCCCTGCGGAGGGGAAGATGGGGGATGGCGGCGGCACCTGCTCAGAGCGTGTACTGCCCCGGAAACACCCACAGCAGCGCCACCGTCATCGTGACGTAGCGCAGAAATTTGCCGATGGTCATGTAGAACACACAAGGCCAGAACGCCAGCTTCAACCAGCCTGCCACGGCGCACAGCGGGTCACCCACCACGGGCAGCCAGCTCAGCAAGCAGGCCTTGGGGCCGAAGCGTTCCAGCCACTTCAGCGCGCGCAGTTCATGCGGCTTGCGGTGCTTGACCTTTTCATAAGCGGCTTCAGCGCCATAACCCATCCACCAGCTGATGGCCCCGCCCACGGTGTTGCCTGCGGTGGCCACGAGCATCGCCGGCCAGAACAGTTCGGGGTTGAGTTTGAGCAGCCCCAGCACCACCCATTCACTGCCCAATGGCAGCAGCGTGGCCGACACCAGTGAGACCACAAACACCGTGCTCAAACCAAACTTCGGCAGGGCCAGCGCGACGAGCAATTCCTGGAACCAGGCTTCCATCGCGCGGGATTATGACCAGCGTTTTTGGCGCAACCCAAAGCCCGAAAGCCTCCTAGGCGCTGGCTATACTCCTGCCTCCTTTTTCAGCACACCCGCCCCGCCACCCCATGCGCATCGGTGCCCACGAGTTGCCGAACAACCTGTTCGTCGCACCGATGGCCGGGGTCACCGACCGCCCCTTCCGCCAGCTTTGCCGGCGCCTGGGCGCGGGTTACGCGGTGAGCGAAATGGTCACCTCCAGGCGCGAGTTGTGGTCTTCGTTGAAGACGTCGCGTCGCGCAAACCACGATGGCGAGGCCGCACCGATTGCGGTGCAAATTGCCGGCACCGATGCGGCCATGATGGCCGAGGCCGCGCAGTACAACATCGAGCGCGGCGCGCAGATCATCGACATCAACATGGGCTGCCCGGCCAAGAAGGTGTGCAACAAGTGGGCCGGCTCGGCGCTGATGCGCGACGAGCCCCTGGCGCGCGAGATCATCGATGCCGTGGTGGCCGCGTGCACCCCGCACGGCGTGCCGGTGACGCTGAAGATGCGCAGCGGCTGGTGCGCCAGCCAGCGCAATGCGGTGGTGCTGGCGCTGGCCGCGGAACAGGCCGGCGTCGCGCTGGTCACGGTGCACGGCCGCACGCGCGAGCAGGGCTACAGCGGCCAGGCCGAACACGACACCGTGGCCGCGGTGAAGGCCGCGCTGCGCATCCCCGTGGTGGCCAATGGCGACATCACCAGCCCGCAGCACGCCGCCGCCGTGTTGGCCCGCACCGGGGCTGACGCCGTCATGATCGGCCGCGCCGCGCAGGGCCGGCCCTGGGTCTTTCGCGAGATCGCGCATTACCTGGCCACGGGTGAGCTGCTGCCCAGCCCGCCCACGCACGACGTGAAGGCCTGGCTGCTGGAGCACCTGCACGACCATTACTCGCTGTATGGCGAACTCGCCGGCACGCGCACCGCGCGCAAGCACATCGGCTGGGCGGTGCATGCCCTGCCCGGCGGGCAGGCCTTTCGTGCCGTGATGAACACCCTGGAAAGCACCGCCGCACAGTTGCGCGCGGTGCAGACTTTCTTCGACGAGTTGGCCGACCAACACCCGCTGCTGCCCTCGCAGGCAGCCGCCAACGAGCCCCTTCACAGCGCCATGGCATGAATAGCACTCCGTCAACACAAGCCAAGCGGGCCGAGCGCCGGGCCGCCCCAAGCCGGCCCGCATCCCCTCGGGAGATCGTTCGACGTAGCCGTCGAACGAGGGGCCGACATGTCTAAAAAACACATCGACGACTGCATCCGCGAAAGCCTGGAGCAGTACTTCAAAGACCTGCGCGGCGCCGACCCGCATGCGGTGTACGACATGGTCTTGCTGGCCGTTGAAAAGCCCATGCTCGACGTGGTGATGAACCACGCGCAAGGCAACCAGAGCCGCGCGGCGGAGTGGCTGGGCATCAACCGCAACACCTTGCGCCGCAAGCTCACCGATCACCGGCTCATCAAATGACCCTGACTGCCTTGCTTTCGGTCTCCGACAAGACCGGCCTGCTCGAACTCGCGCGTGAGTTGCTGGCGCTGGATGTGCAGCTGCTGTCCACCGGCGGCACCGCGCGCGCACTGGCCCAGGCCGGCTTGCCGGTGCGCGAGGTGGCCGACGTGACGCAATTCCCTGAAATGCTCGACGGCCGCGTCAAGACCCTGCACCCGCGCATCCATGCCGGGCTGCTGGCGCGGCGCGAGTTGCCGGCCCACATGGCCGCGCTGAAGGAGCACGGCATCGGCACCATCGACCTGCTGGTGGTCAACCTCTACCCCTTCGCCCAGGCCACGGCGCGGCCCGACTGCACGCTCGAAGACGCGATTGAAAACATCGACATTGGCGGCCCGGCCATGCTGCGTGCCGCGGCCAAGAACTGGCCCGACGTGACGGTGGTGATCGACCCCAGCGATTACGAGCAAGTGCTGGCCGAATTGCGCAGCGGCGGCGCCACCACGCGTACCACCCGTTTTGCGCTGGCGCGCAAGGTCTACGCCCACACCGCGGCGTACGACGGCATGATTGCCAACTACCTGAGCGCGCTCGAAGCCGGCACGGAAAACGCCGGGGACCAAGTGCCGGCGCGCA
>JANMYI010000783.1:0-3010 GCA_031381955.1 Burkholderiales bacterium | reverse complement strand
GGCCAGCCCACGGCGCCGAAGAAGATGGCGTGGTGGCCACCAAGTTGATCTTTCCAGTCGGCCGGCATCATGCTGCCGTGGCGCGCGTGGTAGTCGCAGTTGGCGAAGTCGAATTCGTCCACTTGCAAGCTGATGCCGAAGCGGCGCGCCGCGGCGTCGAGCACGCGCAGGCCCTCGGGCATCACTTCCTTGCCGATGCCGTCGCCGGCCATCACGGCGATGCGATGTGTGGTCATGTCTTGTTGCTTTCAATGGGTTCAGTGGGTAGGTGTGCCGGCTGGCGCAGTACCAAAGCGCACCACCAAGGCTACGCCGGCAGCGGTGAGCACGAAGCCGGCCACCACCAGCAGGGACAAATTCTCATCGAACAGGAACCAGGCCATCAGCGCCGTGCTTGGCGGCACCAGGTACATCAAGCTGCTGACTTGCGTGGCCGCGCCGCGCTGGATGAGCATGAACAGCAACGAGCTGCCGCCCAGGGTGAGCACGAGCACTGACCAGGCCAGCGCCGCCAGCATGGGCGGCTGAAACTGCACCGGCTCGCTTTCCAACAGCGCAAAGGGCAGGCTGACGATGAAGGCGCCAAGCAGTTGGATGAAGTTGGCCGCGCGCACGTCGGTGGGCGCCACGAAATGCTTTTGATACAGCGTGCCGGTGGTGATGCTGAGCAGCGCCAGCACACCCAGCATCAAGGTCCAACCGTTCACCTCACCGGCGCCCAACTTGCGCCACACCACCATCAACAAACCCGCCAGGCCCAGCAAGAGGCCCGACCATTGCGTGCGCGAGACGTGTGAAGCGCCTTGGCGGCTGGACAGCCACAGCGCCGTGAGCACCGGCTGCAGGCCGACGATGAGCGCGGCCATGCCGGCCGACAAGCCGCCCTTCACCGCCACCCACACGCCACCCAGGTAGCCGGCATGCATGAACACGCCGGTGACGGCCAGGTGCAACCACTGCTCGCGGCGCTGCGGCCAGCGCGGCCTTGCCAGGCCCAACCACACGGCAAAGGCCAGCATGGAAAGCAGGTAGCGCAGGCACAGAAAGCTCAGCGGTGGGGCGTAGAGCATGCCGTAACGCGCCACCACGAAACCAGTGCTCCAGATGAGCACAAAGAGCGCCGGCATCGCAGCCAGCGCTGGCGCCGACGCAGCCACGCCTAGCGCACGCGGGCGCGGATCTCGGGCACCGCCTTGCGCAAGTAGTACACCATCGACCAGATGGTCAGCAGCGAGGCGATGTAGATCAGCACCGTGCCCCAGATGCGCGTGTCGATCACCCTGAACAGCGCGCCGTCATACAGCAAGAACGGAATGGCGACCATCTGCGCCACGGTCTTGAGCTTGCCCACGCGGTGCACCGCCACGCTGCGCGACGCGCCGATCTGTGCCATCCACTCGCGCAGCGCCGAAATGGCGATCTCGCGGCCGATGATGACCAGCGCGATGAAGGCGTTGACGCGGTCGAGCTGCAACAAGATGAGCAGCGCGGCCACGACCAGGAACTTGTCGGCCACCGGGTCGAGAAACGCGCCGAAGGCCGAGGTCTGGTTGAGCTTGCGCGCCAGCCAACCGTCGAGCCAATCGGTCAGGGCCACGGCCACGAACAACACGGTGGCCACCAGATTGCGCACCGGGGCTTCGAGCGGCAGGAAGAACACTCCGACGATCAGCGGAATGGCCACGATGCGCGCCCAGGTCAGCATGGTCGGGATGGTCAAGAACATGGCGCTGATTGTGCCCGCCGCCCCACGCGCCCAGGTTGCGCCGAGGATGCGCCGCGGTTGCGCCGCGGTCGCGCCTCGGTTGTGCCTCGGTCGTGCGTCAGTTGTCGAGGCTGCGCGGCTTGAACTGGCGCTCGTCGTTGAACAGAAACACCTCGGTGAACCGCCAGGGTCGCGGCAGGTGGCCCACCGCGCCAAACGGTGCGGCACGCCTGACCGCCGCAGTGGCCAGCGCCACGGTGTCGATGGCCTGGCTGGGCTGGCGCAGAACCTTGATGGCCTGCACGCTGCCGTCGGCGTGCAGTTCGATTTCGAGCACGGGTATGGCCAACAAGGGTTGCACCACCTCGCCCATGTAGCTGCCACGCGGGTTGGCGGCAACCAGCTTGTGCGCGGCCAACAGGCGGTACTCGTCCCAACTGCGCGCCGGCACCACACGGGCGGCAGGTGCGGGGGCCGGCACCGCGGCCGCGGGCGACGTTGCCGGGCGCAGGGGCGCCGGCGCTGGTGGCACGCGTGCTGGAGCAGGTGTGGGTGCGGGTGCGGGTGCGGGTGCGGGTGCGGGTACTTGAGCGGGAGCGGGCGTCGCAACGGGAGGGGCGGCCGTGCGGCCGCCGCAGCCCGCCACCATGGCCAGCAGACCAAACATCAAACTGAAGCGGAACTTGTCAATGCAGGACACGGTAGATCTCCTCGGCCAACGCCTTTGATACGCCTTCCACACTGGCCAGGTCATCGACACTGGCCTGCCCCACACCGCGCACGCCGCCAAAGCGCTGCAACAACTTGGCACGGCGCTTGGGGCCAATGCCGGGGATGTCTTCAATTTTGCTGCCGCCGACACGCACTTTGGCGCGCTTGGCACGCATGCCGGTGATGGCAAAGCGGTGCGCTTCGTCGCGAATCTGCGCCACCAGCATCAACGCGGCCGAGTCAGCGGCCAGGCTGAGCTTGGCACGGCCATCGGCAAACACCAGTTCTTCCAGGCCGACCTTGCGGCCCTGGCCTTTTTCAACGCCGACGATCAACGACAGATCCAGCCCCAGCTCTTCAAACACCTCGCGTGCCATGCTGACCTGGCCGCGCCCGCCATCCACCAGCACCACGTCAGGGAACCGGGCCGCGCCGGTTGCGGTGCCGCCCGGCGCACGACCGGCGTTCAGGCTCATGAGCAAATGTGGCTCTGCCACTTTGCTCATGCCCCCGCGGGGGGCCTGGCGCGAAGCGTCAGGTCTGGGGGCACCCTCGGCGAGCTTCGCATAGCGGCGCATCAGCACCTGGCGCATG
>JANMYI010000732.1:0-4644 GCA_031381955.1 Burkholderiales bacterium | reverse complement strand
GGCGCCGCTGGCGGCCTACACCATCTCCATGACCGTGGGCCCGATGGTGCCGGCCGAGGTGAAGACGGTGGCCGACTTTGCCCAATGGGCCAAGGCCAACCCCAATCAGGCCAACTACGGCATCCCGGCGCCCGGCTCGGCGCCGCACTTCGCCGGCATGATGTTCGAGCGCGCCTCGGGCGTGGCGCTGAAGAGCATTCCCTACAAGGGTGGCGCACCGCTCTTGCAAGACTTGCTGGGCGGGCAGATTCCGGTGGCCTTCAACGTCATCAGCGAAGTGCTGGTGCATGTGAAGAGCGGCCGGCTGCGCTCCTTGGCCGTGACCAGCCCGCAGCGCTGGGCCGCCTTGCCCGAGGTGCCCACTTTCGTGGAACTGGGCTTCAAAGACATCGTCATCGTCGAATTTCTCGGCTGGTATGCGCCGGCCAGGACGCCGCCCGAGTTGGTGCGCCAGCTCAATGCGGCGGTGCAAGACGCCCTGGGCTCGCCCGATTTGCAAGAGGTGTACAGCCGCACCGGCCTGGTGGCGTTGCGCGAATCACCCGAGGCCTTTGCCGTGCGCGTGAAAGACGAGTTGATGCGCTGGAGCGGCGTGGTGAAGACCACCGGCTTCACCGCAGAAGACTGATGCGTGTGTCGGATACCGTCACGCTGAACGGCGCACAAACGCTGGTGCGCCTGCTGCAAGCCGAGCGCGTGCCGGCGGCGTTCGGCATCGTCGGCGGCAAGCTGGCGCCGCTGTTGCACGCGCTGTCGCAATCAAACATCCCGTTCCATGGCACCCGCCACGAGGCCGCTGCGCCGATGATGGCTGCGGCCGTGTTCGCCAGCACCGGCCGCATGGCCGTGGCGCTGGGCGAAATGGGGCCGGGCGGGCTGAACCTGGCATCGGGCGCGGGCGTGGCCTTCAACAACAACCTGGCCGCGTTGCTCATCACCACCAACCAGCACCGCGCCGCGGCCTACCCGCACCAGGGCATGTTCATGGACATGGACACCCGCGCCGTGCTGGCACCGCTGACCAAATGGAACGCCACGGTGAACGATGCGCGGCGCATTCCCGAACTGGTGCGCACGGCGTTCCGTGAAGCCTTGAGCGGCCGTCCCGGGCCGGTGCACCTGGACGTGCCGCAAGACGTGCTGGGCCAGATGGTGACCTGGCGCAGCGACGAGTTCGACCTGGCCCCAGAACGCTATCGCCCCAGCACCGGCCCGCGGCCGGCAGCCAGCAGTGTGACTGAAGCGTTGGCGTTGCTGCGCACGGCGCGCCGCCCGCTGCTGGTGGCCGGTGGCGGCGTGGTGCAGGCGAACGCTGACGCGCTGGTGCGCGAACTGGCCGCGCGCCTGCACGCCCCCGTGGTGCCCACGCAGATGGCGCTGGGCGTGGTGGCCACCGCGCACCCGGCGTTCATCGGCCACGGCGGCTTGATTGCGGGCGATGCGGTCAAGCGCGCGTTCGAGCGGGCCGATGTCATCGTCAGCATCGGTTGCCGGTTTTCTTCATGGCTGTGGGACGAGCGCGGCCCGCTGGCACGCCGCGAGCATGCGCTGATCAACATCAACGTCGACGCCTCGGCCCTGGGCTCGCCGGCACTGCACCAGGTGGCGATGCAGGCCGATGCGCGGCTGGCTTTGGAGGACCTGCTGGCCGCCCTGCCCGCGCCAGCCGCTCACACCGAAGCCAGCACCGAAGCCACCTGGCTGCCAGGGCTGCGCGCCGTGCGTGCGGCTTATGTCGAACGTTTGCAGGTAATGGCCGGCGACACCCACGCCACCATGCACCCGGCCGCCCTGGCCCATGCCGCCGCGCAAGCCCTGCCGGCCGACGCGCTGGCGGTGTACGACGGCGGCCACACCACCTTCTGGAGCAACGACCTCACGCCGGTGCACGCGGTGCGCACGCGCTTCCACGACCCCGGCATGAGCCACCTCGGCTTCGGCCTGCCCTATGCACTGGCGCTGCAACTCATGCACCCGGGCCGGCTGGTGGTGAACCTCACCGGCGACGGTGCCTTCGGCTTCACGCTGCAAGAGCTTGATACGGCGCGGCGGCTGAAGCTGCCGGTTATCAACATCATCCACAACAACGCCGCCTGGGGAATCATCCGCATGGGCCAGCGCATGGCGCTGAACTTCGAGTTCTGCACCTCGTTGGCCGACACCGATTACTCGGCAATAGCGCGCGGTTTCGGCTGCCACGGCGAGGTGGTGGAAGACGCACGCGAAATCCCGGCAGCCATGGCCCGCGCCCGCGCCAGTGGCCTGCCCGCGGTGATCGACTGCCGCACCAAGTTCCTGCCTCACCCTGCTGCGCCGGCGTTCGGCAGCATGAACCGCTATGGCTTCGACGCCCTCACCCGCGCCACCGCTGCGCCCAAGGAGAACACCGTGAACGACACCCGCCTGCTCATCAACGGCGAGCGCTGCGCCGCCACTGAAGGCGCCAGCTTCGAGCGCCGCAACCCGATGGACGGCGCCGTGGCCACCCGCGCCGCCGCGGCCACGCCGCAAGATGCGCTGCGTGCCGTTGATGCCGCCGCCGCGGCCTTCCCGGCCTGGGCCGCCAAGGGCCCGGGTGAACGCCGCGCGGTCCTGCTCAAGGCTGCCGAGGTGCTGGAAGGCATGGCCCCGCGCTTCGCCGCCGCCATGGCCGCCGAAACCGGTGCCGCTGCGCCCTGGGCCGGCTTCAACGTGCACCTGGCCGCCGGCATGCTGCAAGAGGCCGCGGCGTTAACGACCCAGATCAGCGGCGAGGTGATTCCGTCCGATGTACCCGGCAGTTTGGCCCTGGCCGTGCGCGCACCGGCCGGGGTGGTGCTGGGCCTGGCGCCGTGGAACGCGCCGGTGATCCTGGGCGTGCGCGCCATCGCCGTGCCGCTGGCCTGCGGCAACACGGTGGTGCTCAAGGGCAGCGAACTCTGCCCGGCCACGCATGGCTTGATCGTTGAAGCCTTGAACGAAGCCGGCCTGCCGCCGGGCGTGCTCAACTTCATCACCAACGCGCCGGCCGACGCCGCTGCGGTGGTGGCAGCGATGGTGGCGCACCCGCGCGTGCGGCGCGTGAACTTCACCGGCTCCACGCGCGTGGGCAAACTGATCGCGCAACTCTGCGCCGAGCATCTGAAACCTGTGGTGCTTGAACTCGGCGGCAAGGCGCCCTTGGTGGTGCTGGACGATGCCGACCTGGAAGCCGCGGTGAACGCCGCCACCTTCGGCGCCTTTGCCAACAGCGGGCAAATCTGCATGAGCACCGAGCGCTTCGTGGTCGATGAAGCGGTGGCCGATGCCTTCGTGGCCAAGCTCGCCGCCCGCGCCGTGGGCCTGCCCCTGGGCGACCCGCGCAAAGGCCCCGTGGTGCTGGGCTCGGTAGTGGACATGGCCCCGGTGGAGCGCTGCAATGCGCTCATCGACGACGCTCTGGCCAAGGGCGCAACACTGGTGTGCGGCGGCAAGTCAGAAAACACCTTGATGCGTGCGACGCTGCTTGACCATGTCACGCCGCAGATGAAAATCTACAGCGAAGAAAGCTTCGGCCCCGTCAAACCCATCGTGCGCGTGAAGGGTGAAGACGAAGCCGTGCAGGTGGCCAATGACAACGCCTACGGCCTGTCTGCCGCCGTGTTCACGCGCGACACTGCACGCGGCTGGCGCGTGGCGCAGCGCATCGAATCAGGCATCTGCCATGTGAACGGCCCCACCGTGCACGACGAAGCGCAGATGCCCTTTGGCGGCGTGAAGGGCTCGGGCTACGGGCGTTTTGGCGGCAAGGCGGGTGTTGACGCGTTCACCGAGCTGCGCTGGGTGACGATGCAGATGGGGGAGCGGCACTACCCGTTTTGAAGCGGCGGCAGGTACCATTCCCGCAGCAGGATCTCAGCTTCCTCGGCGAGTTTCTGCGTCTGCTCGTCCAGACCGACCTGTTCGCGCTCCGCGAGCGCTTGTCGGCCGGCGAGACGTTCAGCTGGTAGACCCGGCGACGCACACCGTGCTCCAGCAGGAAGAGGCCGAACTCGTTGACGTCATGGCCCCCAGGTATTACGCTACGCACTTTCGTAATGCTTGGAGACCGAACATGGCGGATGTCACCACGATGACGACCAAGGGCCAGGTGACGGTGCCGCGGGAAATCCGCGACCGGCTCGGCCTGAAGTCCGGCGACAAGATGGCCTTCACGCTGCTCAGTGACGGCACCGTCGTCATGCGGCCGAAGACGCGGCGCCTGGCGGAACTGGCGGGCTCGCTCACGCGCCCCACACAGCCCAAGGTCGCCGTCGAGGACATGAACCCGTTCAAGGCAACGGCAGCAAGAGCGCCGCTGCGACGGGCGCGATGAACCGCCGCTCGAATGCCCTCGAACCGGTGGGGGCCCTGACTGGCCCAGCGGCTCACCGAGCAGCGCCCAAGGCGGAGTTTGTTGCGTGACCATCGCCATCGACACCAACGTGCTGGTGCGCTTGCTCGTGCGCGACGACGAGGCGCAATACGCGGCGGCGCAGCGCTTGGTGGATCACGCTGGGGCCGCCGAAGAGCCGGTGCTGATCGTGCTCGGCGCCTTGCTCGAAACCGAGTGGGTGCTGCGCAGCCGATATAAGCTCGACAAGGCCAGCATCGCGGGCGCGTTCACCGCACTGCTGGAAAGCGCCG
>JANMYI010000566.1:0-5171 GCA_031381955.1 Burkholderiales bacterium | reverse complement strand
CGCTCCTTTTCCTTCAGCTTTTCCACCGTCAACAGGACGTTGACGTCTACCACCTGGTCGAAATGCCGCGTCACCCGTTCTAGCTTGTTCAGCACGTATTCGCGCAGCGCTGGGGTGACTTCAAGGTGGTGTCCGCTGATGGTCAGGTTCATCAATGCCTCCTTTGCAGGGGTGGTGGGAAAGGGGTGGGGGTGGGGGTGGGCCGAGGCTGCCGCAAGGCGGGCAGCATGGCGCCGGAAGCAGCGGCGCCGGCGTAGGCGGCGCCAGCAGATGGGGCGGAATCGAGGCGGGAAAGGAACATGTGTCCAAGCCAGTGTGCTACCACGGCGCGGGTCTGGCAAGGCCAGCCCCGCAAATGATGGGCAGATGGGCGTGTTGGCGCGGTATGACTTGGCGCGGCATGACTTTGCGCGAGTCGCGCCGTCAGCCGCGGCAGCACCTCACGCGCCAGCCCAGTCCACGTGGCCGGCGCGTGCCACCCCCCGCACCGGCACGCGCGCAGCCAGCGCGCACATCAACTCGTAGCCCAAGGTACCGGCCGCGGCGGCCACGTCGTCGATCGGCAGCACCGCCCCACCCGGGCCATGACCCCACAGCGTGACCTCGCTGCCCAGGTGCGCGCCCGGCGCGGCACTCAGGTCGACCGTGATCATGTCCATCGACACCCGCCCCAGAGTGTGGCAGCGCACGCCATCCACCAGCACCGGCGTGCCGCTGGGGCAGTGGCGCGGGTAGCCGTCGGCATAGCCACAAGCCACCACGCCGATGCGCAGCGCCGCTTCGGCCGTGAACGCGCCGCCATAGCCCACGCTGGCACCGGAGGCAAGCTGCCGCGTGGCGATGAGCCTGGTGCGCAGCGTCATGGCCGGCAGCAAGCGCCAGTGCGCGCTGTCGTGCGCCGGGAAATCAGGCGAACTGCCGTAGGCCAGGATGCCCGGGCGCACCCAATCGCCGCCCAAGCTGCCCTGGCGCAGCAAAGCCGCACTGTTGGCCAGGCTGCGTTCGCCGGGCAAGTCGCGGCTGGCCTGTTCAAACGCCCGGCTTGCCGGGGCAACCCCATCAGGCGCATCGGCATTCGCGAAATGCGTCATCAGGCTGACTTCGCCCACCTGCGGCAGGCCGTCAAGCCGCGCCCAGGCGCTGCGAAATGCCGGGACATCGAACCCCAACCGGTTCATGCCGGCGTTGAACTTCAGGAACACCCGGTGTGGGGTGCGCGTCTTGTGCGCGGCCAGCCAGTCGATCTGCGCCTCGCAGTGCACGGTGTGCCACAGCTCCAGGCGCGAACACAGCTCCAGGTCGCGCGGCTCGAAGCAGCCCTCCAGCAGCAAGATCGGCCCGCGCCAGCCCAGCGCGCGCACACGCTGCGCCTCAGCCAGGTCGAGCAGGGCAAAGCCGTCGGCGCCGCGCAGGCCGTCGAACGCGCTTTCGATGCGGTGGCCGTAGGCATTCGCCTTGACCACCGCGAACACGCGCGCGCCATCGGCGCGGGCCCGCGCCTGGGCCAAGTTATGGGCCAGCGCGTCATGGTGAATCAGGGCTTGAATCGGGCGCGGCATGGGTGGCAAAGCGGGTGGTCTGGCCAAGGCTGGCGGGCGTGGCGTGCATGCTATAACCCCGCAGCCTTTAAAGGAGACAAGGCCGCCGCGGTGCGCGTCTGTGCTCCGCTGTCGCGCCGCAAGCCAATGAAAAGAGGCTTCCACACCATCATGGCGGCGCAGTTTTTCAGCTCGCTGGCAGATAACGCCCTGTTGGTCGCCGCCATCGAGCTGTTGAACACCACCAATTCACCCGCCTGGCATGTGGCGGCACTGCCTTCGATGTTCGCCCTGTTTTACGTGCTGCTGGCGCCTTTCGTGGGCGCTTTCGCCGACGCCGTGCCCAAAGGCAAGGTGATGCTGATATCAAACGGCATCAAGATCATCGGCTGCCTGATGATGCTGTTTGGCGTGCACCCCCTGTTGGCTTATGCCATCGTCGGTCTGGGCGCGGCAGCCTACTCACCCGCCAAATACGGCATCCTCACTGAGCTGCTGCCCAACTCGCAACTCGTCAAGGCCAACGGCTGGATCGAGGGCCTGACGATCCTGAGCGTGATCTTCGGCATCGTGATGGGTGGCCAGTTGATCGGCAAGCGGGTCGCGGGGTTCTTGCTGTCGTTCGACCTGCCGATGCTCGACACGCACATCGACACCGCGCCCGAGGCCGCCATCAGCATCCTGGTGGCGGTGTACCTCGTGGCTGCGTTGTTCAACATGCGCATCCCGCGCACCGAGGCGCCGCTGCAGCCGCTGAATTCGAACCCCGGCGAGCTGATCCGCGACTTTTCGAACTGCAACGCGCGGTTGTGGAGCGACAAGCTGGGCCAGATCTCACTGGCCACAACCACCCTGTTCTGGGGCATCGGCGGCAACCTGCGCGTCATCGTCTTCGCCTGGGCCGCCATGGCGCTGGGTTATGGCGTCAGCGAGGCCTCCAACCTGGGCGGCGTGGTGGCCATCGGCACGGCGTTCGGTGCCGTGGCCGCGTCCATGCGCACCCGGCTGCACCAGGCCACCGGGGTGATCCCTCTGGGCATCGCCATGGGCGTGCTGATCATCGGCCTGAACCTGGTGACCAACGTCTGGGTCGGTGCGCCCTTCCTGGTGCTGCTGGGCGCGGTGGGCGGCTACCTGGTGGTGCCCATGAATGCGCTGCTGCAACACCGCGGCCACAACCTGATGGGCGCGGGGCGTTCGATTGCGGTGCAAAACTTCAACGAGCAGGCCTGCATCCTGGGCCTGAGCGCGATGTACGCGGGCATGACCAAGCTCGGGCTGTCGGCCTTCGTCGTCATCTGCACCTTCGGCATCATCATGACCGGCACCATGCTGCTGGTGCGGCGCTGGCATGCGCAAAACGCCATCAACCATGCTGACGAGGTTGAGCGCCTGCTGGCCATCGCGCGCTCAGACAAGCATTGACCGGCGCGCAAACGGCGGCCCGCCTGGGCGCGCTGGCCCTGGTGTTCAACGCCTTCACCTGGGGCGTGTCGTGGTGGCCGTTGCGCGCATTGCAGGACCAAGGGCTGCACCCGCTGTGGGCCACGGTGCTGATCTACCTGCTGGCCGTGCTGGCGCTCGCGCTGGTGCGGCCGCGGGCCTGGCCCGAACTGCTGCGCACGCCGGCGCTGTGGCTGCTGGTGCTGGCCTCGGGCATCACCAACGCGGCCTTCAATTGGGCCGTGACGGTGGGCGACGTGGTGCGCGTGGTGCTGCTGTTTTATCTGATGCCGATCTGGGCCGTGCTGCTGGCGCGCTGGCTGCTGGGCGAGCCGATCACCGCACGCGCGCTGCTGCGCGTGGCGCTGGCCCTGGCCGGCGCGGGCGTGGTGTTGTGGCCCGACAGCAGCGCGGCGCCGCAGGCCGCCAACCTGTTGGCCGATGCCCTCAGCGTGCTCGGCGGCGCGGCCTTCGCGCTGAACAACGTCATGCTGCGCCGCCAGGCCGCGAGCAGCCCCGCCGCCCGAGGCCTGGCCATGTTTGCCGGCGGCGTGCTCGTGGCCGGCCTGCTGGCCCTGGTTCTGGCCGCGCAAGGCCAGGTGCCGGCGCCGCCCGCCCCGGCAGCCCCCTGGCTGCTGGGTGTGGCCGGGCTGGGCGCATGGTTCCTGGCCAGCAACCTGGCGCTGCAATTCGGCGCCGCGCGGCTGCGCGCCAACGCCACCGCCGTGGTCATGGTCACCGAGGTGTTCTTCGCCTCGGCCTCGGCCGTGGCGCTGGGGGCGGCTTCACTCAGCCTGGCCCTGATGCTGGGCGGCGCGCTGATCGTGGCCGCCGCCCTGCTGGCCGCGCTGGAGCCTTGACCGTGGCCGGCGCACACACGCCCCACATCCAGATAATGGCCACCCGCCCAAGCCAGGAGGCCCACCATGAACACCGCTGCCACGCCGCGCACGATCTATGACTTCGAGGCCCTGTCCATCGAAGGCAAGCCGGCGCATTTGTCGACCCAACGCGGCAAGGTGCTGCTGATCGTCAACACCGCCAGCCAGTGCGGCTTCACGCCGCAGTTCAAAGGCCTGGAAGCGCTGTGGCAGCAGTACCGAAGCCAGGGCCTGGTGATCGTGGGCTTCCCGAGCAACCAGTTCGGCGGCCAAGACCCGGGCGCGAACGATGAGATCGCCTCGTTTTGCGAACTGAACTACGGCGTGAGCTTCCCGCTGATGGCCAAAGTCGACGTCAACGGCGGCGGCGCCCACCCCTTGTGGCAATGGCTCACGCAGCAGGCACCGGGCCTGTTGGGCAGCACGGCCGTGAAGTGGAACTTCACCAAGTTCCTGGTCGGCCGCGATGGCAGTGTTCTCAAACGTTATGCGCCGGCCGATGCGCCGCAATCTTTGAGCCAAGACATCGAGCTGGCCTTGGCCGCAAAACCCTAACGATTGCCATTACCATGTTCAAGCACGTCCCACCCTTCGCCGGCGACCCCATCCTGGCGCTGAACGAAGTCTTCCTGGCTGACCCGCGGCCGGGCAAGGTCAACCTGAGCATTGGCATTTACTTCGATGAGCAGGGCCGCATCCCGGTGCTGGCCTCGGTGGCCGCGGCGCAGCAGCGCGTGGTGGCCGCCGGTGGCCCCAAGCCCTATCTGCCCATCGAAGGCGCAGCCAACTTTCGCGCCGCGGTGCAACAGCTGCTGTTCGGGCCCGCACATGAAGCCGTGCAATCGGGCCGCGTGGCCACGCTGCAAACCGTGGGCTCATCGGGCGGGCTCAAGGTAGGGGCTGATTTCATCAAGCAATGGTTCCCCGACGCCGGCGTGTGGGTCAGCGACCCGAGTTGGGACAACCACCGTTCGATGTTCGAAGGCGCGGGCATCGCCGTTCACAGCTATCCGTATTACGACCTGGCCGGCGCCGGCGTGCGCTTTGCGGCCATGCTGCAAACCTTGAACGCCGTGCCGGCCAAGAGCTTGGTGCTGCTGCATGCCTGTTGCCACAACCCCACCGGGGTGGACTTGACGCGCGCGCAGTGGGACGAGCTGATCCCGCTGCTCAAGCAGCGCGGCCTCGTCGCCTATGTTGACCTGGCCTATCAAGGCTTCGGTGATGGCATTGAACAAGACGCTTACGCCGTGCGCGCCCTGGCCGCCGCGGGCTTGAGCTTCTTCGTGGCCAATTCGTTTTCCAAGAG
>JANMYI010000565.1:0-3564 GCA_031381955.1 Burkholderiales bacterium | reverse complement strand
GGGCGAGGTGGTGGAGCTCACCGGCGCGGCGTTCAAGTCGGGCGACAAGCTGGTGCTGGCGCCTGATGCCAAGTTGGTGGATGGCGCGAAAGTCCGCGTCGCGGCCAAGTGACGCCGCGGCGATGACAGCGCCGTTGATCCGCATCCGCGGCCTGGCCAAGGCCTACCGACGCGGCGGCCAGTGGCTGCCGGTGCTGAACGACATCAACCTTGACGTGGGCCGTGGCGAATTCATCGCGCTGATGGGCCCCAGCGGTTCGGGCAAGAGCACGCTGCTGAACTTGATCGCCGGCATCGACCAGCCCAACGAAGGCACGATCGAGGTCGACGGCGTGGACATCGCCACCCTGAGCGAAGGCGAGCTGGCCGACTGGCGCGCCGCCACGGTGGGCTTCATTTTCCAGTTCTACAACCTGCTGCCGGTGTTGAGCGCGTTCGAGAACGTCGAGCTGCCCTTGCTGCTAACCGGCCTGTCCAGCCGGCAGCGGCGCGAGCGCGTGGCCACGGTGCTTGAACTGGTGGGCCTGAGCGACCGCGCCGAGCACCTGCCCAGTGAACTGTCAGGCGGCCAGCAGCAGCGCGTGGCCATCGCGCGCGCGCTGGTCAGTGACCCGCTGCTGATCGTGGCCGACGAGCCCACGGGCGACCTGGATCGCACCACCGGCGGCGAGGTGTTGGCGCTGCTGGAGCAACTGGTGCGCGAACTCGGCAAGACCATCGTCATGGTCACCCACGACCCCAAGGCCGCGGCCAGCGCGCAACGCCTGGTGCACCTGGAAAAAGGCGTGTTGGTGGATGAGCTGGAGGCCTGAGCGCCGCACGCCATGTTCCTGCTCAAGCTGCTGTTAAGAAACGCCTTTCGCCACAAGCTGCGCACCAGCTTGACGATGGTGGGCCTGGTGGTGGCCGTGTGCGCCTTCGGCTTGCTGCGCACCATCGTCGGCGCCTGGTACGCCGGCGTCGAGGCCAGTTCGAGCACGCGGCTGATCACGCGCAGCGCCACCTCGCTGACCTTCCCGTTGCCGATGAGCTATGCCCAGCGCATTCGCGGCATGCCCGGTGTGAGCGCCGTGTCATGGGCCAACTGGTTTGGCGGCGTGTACATCACCGAGCGCAATTTCTTCCCACAGTTTGCGGTCGACGTGCCCACCTACCTGGCGCTGTACCCCGAGTACGTGCTCAGCGACGATGACAAGCTGGCGTTCATGCGCGACCGGCGCGGCGCCATCGTGGGGCGCAAGCTGGCCAACCAGTTCGGCTGGAAGCTGGGCGACCAGATCCCCCTGCGCGGCACCATCTACCCCGGCACCTGGAGCTTCACGCTGCGCGGCATCTGGGACGGCGTGGACGCCAAGACCGATGAAAGCCAGTTGCTCTTTCACTGGGCCTACATCAACGAGACGCTGCGCAAGCAAACCGGCAACCGGGCCGACTTCGTGGGCGTGTACATCGTGGGCATCAACGAGCCGCAGAACGCGGCCCTGGTGTCGCTGCAGCTTGATGCGCAGTTCCGCAACTCGCTGGCCGAAACGCTCACCGAAACCGAAAAGGCCTTCCAGCTCAGTTTCGTCTCGATGAGCGAAGCGATTTTGGTGGCGGTGCAGGCGGTGAGCGTGATCATCATCTTGATCATCATGGCGGTGATGGCCAACACCATGAGCATGACGGCGCGCGAGCGCCTGGCCGAGTACGCCACCTTGAAGGCCCTGGGTTTCGGCCCCGGGTTCGTGGTGCGCCTGCTGTTCGGCGAAAGCCTGTTGATCGCGCTGTTAGGCGGGCTGGCCGGGCTGCTGCTCACCCTGCCGCTGGCCGCCGTGTTTGCCAAGGCAGTGGGCACCTTGTTCCCGGTGTTCCAGGTCTCGGGCTTGACGATGGCTTTGCAAGTGCTGGCCGCGTTGGTGGTGGGCGTGGTGGCCGCGGCCTGGCCGGCATGGAAGATGAGCCGCATCGACATCGTGGCGGGATTGCGGCATGTGGCTTGAGCAGCGTTGCCCATGAAAACCATCCCCCTGAGCTACATCGCCCGCAACCTGTGGGGCCGGCGCGTCACCAGCTTGCTCACGGCCGGCGGCATGGCGCTGGTGGTCTATGTCTTTGCCACGGTGTTGATGATGAGCGAGGGCATCCGCGCCACGCTGGTGGCCACCGGCGGGCCGAACAACGTGATCGTGCTGCGCAAGGGCGCGGGGGCCGAGATCAACAGCGGCATCAGCCGCGAACAAGCGGCCATCGTCGAGTCACTCCCCGGCATGGCCACCAACGCGGCCGGCCAGCGGCTGGTGACGAAGGAGCCGGTGGTGCTGAACAACCTGCCCAAGCGCGGCAGCGGCAAGCCCAGCAACGTCACCGTGCGCGGCACGTCTGAGCTGGCACTACAGCTGCGTCCACAGGTCAAGCTGATCGAAGGGCGCATGTTCCGCCCGGGCAGCAGCGAGATCGTGGCCGGCGCGGCGGTGGCCTCGGGTTTTGCCGGCGCCGGCCTGGGTGAAAGCCTGCGCTTTGCCGGGCGCGAATGGCTGGTGGTGGGCGTGTTCGACGCCGGCGGCAGCGGCTTCGATTCCGAACTGTGGGGCGACAGCGAACAGATGATGCAGGCCTTTCGGCGCGGCGCCTATTCCAGCGTGATCTTTGCGCTGAGCGACGCGCAAGGTTTCGACCTGGCGCGCGCGGCGCTCGAAGCCGACCCGCGCCTCACGCTCGAAGCCAAGCCCGAGATTGCGTTCTATGCCGAGCAAAGCGAAGCGCTGGCCACCTTCATCAGCATCCTGGGGCTGTCGCTGTCGATCATCTTCAGCATCGGCGCCGTGGTCGGCGCCATGATCACCATGTTCGCCGCTGTGGCCTCGCGCGTGGGCGAGATCGGCACGCTGCGCGCGCTGGGCTTTCGCCGCGGCGCGGTGCTGCTGGCGTTCCTGTTGGAAGCGCTGTTATTGGCTTTGGTGGGCGGCGCCATTGGCCTGGCCGCGGCCAGCTTGATGCAGACGGTGAACCTGTCCACCACCAACTTCACCACATTTTCAGAGATTGCTTTTCGCTTCAAGCTCACGCCGGGCATTGCCGTGCAGACGCTGGTGTTTGCCCTGGCCATGGGCGTGGTGGGCGGCTTCGTGCCGGCCTGGCGGGCAGCGCGAATGAAGATCGTGGACTGTTTGCGGGCGGCTTGAACCAGGGCGCGGCGGCGGCTGATCTCGACCCGGAACAACATTGCATTCATGGATCTATGATCCATAATAACGCGGATGTTTTCCCGCACCCTGCTCGCCACAGTGAGCACCGAACTGGCCCACGCACCCGCCGTGGCCCTGCTCGGCGCGCGCCAGGTGGGCAAGACCACGTTGGCGCTGGCCGTGGGCGAGGGCCGCCCGTCGGTGTACCTCGACCTGCAGTCACCCGCCGACCGTGCCAAGCTCGCCGAGCCCGAGTTGTTCCTGGCCGACCACGCCGGCGAGCTCGTGATCCTGGACGAAATCCACCATGCGCCTGGCCTGTTCCCGGTGCTGCGCGGCGTGATCGACCGGCAGCGCCGTGCCAAGCGCGCTGCCGGCCACTTCCTGCTGCTGGGCC
>JANMYI010000542.1:0-11134 GCA_031381955.1 Burkholderiales bacterium | reverse complement strand
GCCCGCCCCCTGAACGCCGCGAAGGCCGCGCCCGGCTCCAGGCTGTTGCCGCTGGCGTAGATGTAGCGCTGCAGCGCCGCGGCCACCTTGGCATTGAACGGGCTGCCGGCTTCGGTGAAGGCGCCATAGCCGTCGGCGTCCAGCACCTCGGCCCACAAGTAAACGTAGTAGCCTGCGGCATAGCCCGAGCCGCTGAACAGGTGCTGGAAGTGCACCAACCGGTGGTTCACGCCCACTGCCGGGGGCAAGCCCAGCGCACGCAAGGTGTCGGCTTCGAAAGCGCACAGATCGGCCGGCGGCTCGCTGCCGGGCAACGCATGCGCGGCCATGTCGACCAGCGCGCTGGCGGTGTAGCGCACGGTCTCATAGCCCTGGTTGAAGCGGCGCGCGCGCTGCATGCGATCGATCAAATCGCGCGGCATGGGCTGGCCGGTTTGATGGTGCCGCGCATGGCGTTCCAGCACCTCGGGCTCGGTGATCCAGTGCTCGAAGATTTGCGACGGCAGCTCGACAAAGTCGCGCAGCACCTGGGTGCCCGACAAGCGCTCGTAGGTGACGTTGCTGAGCATGCCGTGCAGGCCATGGCCGAATTCATGGAACAGGGTGCGCGCGTCGTCCAGCGACAGCAGCGTGGGCTGCCCCGGCGCGCCCTTGGCGAAGTTGTTGTTGTTCAGAATCACCGGCAACGCCGGCACACCACCGTGCTCGTTGCGGCTTTGCCAGCGCAGCGCGCCCATCCAGGCGCCGCTGCGTTTGGAGGGGCGCGCAAAGTTGTCTTGCAAGAACACCGCCACGACCTGGCCGTGGGCATCGCTGACTTCGTAGGCGGCCACGTCGGGGTGGTACACCGGAATGTCTTGCCGCAGCTTGAACTGCAGGCCGAACAGGCGCTGCGCGCAATCGAATGCCGCGGCCACCACTTGGGGCAGCGGAAAGTACGGCTTGATCTCGGCGTCGTCCACGGCGTAGCGCTGCTGGCGCACCTGCTCGGCCCAGTAGCGCCAATCCCAGGCTTGCAACGGCTCGTTCACGCCCGCGCGCTGCATTTGCTCTTCAAGCGCTTGCTGCTCGCGTGCCACGGCCGCCAGAGCGCGTGGCCAGACTTCGCCCAGCAGGCCCTGCACGGCTTGCACGCGCCCTGCCATGGTGTCGGTGAGCGCGTATTCGGCATAGTGCGCATGGCCGTGCAGCCGCGCCTGTTCGTGGCGCAGGCGAAGGATCTGGCGCGCTACCTCGCGGTTGTCGTGCTCACCGGCTTGTTCACCGCGGCCCACCCAAGCCGCCCAGGCCTGCTGGCGCAAATCGCGCCGGGTGGAGAAGGTCAGGAACGGCACCACCAGCGAACGCGACAAGGTGATCACATGCTCGCCTTCGCCGCAGCCGCGGTCCACCGCCGCCTGACGCGCGGCGGCGCGCACCGAGTCGGGCAGGCCGGCCAACTCGGCCTCGGTCTTCAGCACCAGCATGTACGCCGCTTCGTCATGCAGCACGTTCTGGCCGAAGCGCGTGGTCAACTCGGCCAGCTCTTCCATCACCGCGCCATAACGCTGCTTCGCCGCGCCTTGCAGCCGCGCACCCGAACGCACGAAGTCGAGGTGCACGCGCTCGGTGAGCCGAAGTTGCTCCGGCGTGAGGATCAGCGCCTGGCGCTGCGCGTGCACGGTGTCGATGCGGGCAAACAGGCCGGCGTGCATCGACACCGCATTGCCATGTGCCGCCAGCGGCGCGGCCATCTCGCGCTGCACGGCTTGCAACGCGGCCGAGGTGTGCGAAGCGGTGAGGTTGTAGAACGCGGCTTCGATGCTGGCCAGCAAGCGGCCGCTGCGGTCGTACGCAGCCAGGGTGTTGTCGAAGCTCGGCGCTGCGGCTTGGGCGGCAATCGCATCCAGCTCGGCGCGGTGCGCCAGCATGGCCGCCGCAAAGGCCGGCGCAAAGTGATCGGGCGCGATCAACGCAAACGGCGGCAGGCCATGCACGGTGTGCCAGCTTTGCAGCAGCGGGTTGGCTTCGGTCATGAATGGCTCCCTGGTGGGCCCGGGTTGGGGCAGCCGCGCATCATGCCACCGGGCACCAGGCCCGGCAGGCTCCTGGCTACACTGCGCGGCCCCTTTTTAAACAGACCGTGAGCCGGCGTCGATGAGTTCATTGCAAGACATGCTTGAAGCCCGCCAACGCGACGGCGAGCGCATCCACTTTGAGCTGGGCGACGCCTGGCTGCAAGGCCGCACCGCGTTTGGCGGCGTGGTCGCCATGCTCGGCGCGGCGGCCATGCGCGAGGTGGCGGGTGCAAGCTGGGGCAGCGAGGTGCGCTTGCGTGCGCTGCAAACCAGCTTCGTCGGCCCGGTGGGCGCAGGCCGGCTCACGGTGAGCGTGGAATTGCTGCGCCAGGGCCGCAACGTGGCCCAGGTGGCGGCGCGCATGCATCAAGGCGGCAACATCACCACCGCGCTGTTGGGCACGTACGGCGCCGACCGGCCCACCACCCTGCCCGCGCACAGCCCGCAGCCACCCACGCCGCGCCGGCCCGCCCCGCCAGCCACGCCGAGCAGCGGCCTGCGCGATCAGCGGCCCGGCACGCCGGCCTTTTTGCGCCGCTTCGACATGCACTGGAGCGATGGCCCGCCGCCCTTCAGCGGCGGCAGCGGCTTGCGCACCGAGTTCCATTTGCGCTTGCGCGGCAGCGATGCCTTGGCCCTGGACGCTGAGTTGCAAACCGTGCTGCTGGCCGATCTGCCCGCCACGCCGCTGGTGGGCCACTTGCACGCGCCGGCGCCCAACAGCTCGGTGTCATGGGCGCTGGAGCTGCCGCGCGCCGCGCCGCCGCCGGGCACGGGCTGGTGGCACATGGAGTGCGAGTCGGTCGCCGCGGCTGGCGGCTATGTCAACCACACGGCGCGGCTGTGGGCGCTAGGTGGCGCGCTGGCGGCGCTGTGCACCCAGGTGGTGGCGGTGTTTGCCTGAAGCGCCGCGCGCGCGTGACCTATGCTGAAGCCGGTTATCCTGTTGATCCACTTGTTTGCCGCCATGGGAGCGTCTGTCCTAAGCGGCCTGTTCATGCCCATGACCGCTGCCGCGCAAGACGACCCCCACCTGTGGCTGGAAGAGGTGCTGGGCGACAAGCCCCTGGCCTGGGTGCGCGAGCGCAATGCCCACGCACGCCAGGTGCTGCAAGCGCACCCGCGCTTCGAACGCATGCGCGCGGACATCCTCGGTGTGTTGGATTCGAAAGAGAAGATCCCGGCCGTCAGCCGCCGCGGCGACTGGCTGTACAACCTGTGGCAAGACGCCGAGCAGCCGCGCGGCCTGTGGCGGCGCACCAGCCTGGCCGAGTACCGCAAAGCCGCGCCGAAGTGGGACGTGCTGCTCGACATCGACGCCCTGGGCAAGGCCGAAGGCGAGAACTGGGTCTGGGGCGGCGCGGCCTGCCTGCCGCCACGCCATGAGCGCTGTTTGCTGTCGCTGTCCCGCGGCGGCGCCGATGCCAAGGTGGTGCGCGAGTTCGACCTCGCCGCGCGCCAGTTCGTCAAGGGTGGCTTCACGCTGCCCGAGGCCAAGTCCGACATGGACTGGATCGACCCGGACACGGTCTATGTGGGCACGGATTTCGGCCCCGGCAGCCTGACTGATTCGGGCTATCCGCGCATCGTCAAACGCTGGCGGCGCGGCACGGCGCTGAGTGCGGCGGTGACCTTGTTCGAAGGCAAGAAGGAAGACGTGGCCGCAGGCGTGAGCGTGGACCTCACGCCCGGCTTCGAGCGCACCGTGTTCCACCGCTACCTCGATTTCTACAAAAGCGAGCTGGTGCTGCTGCATGGCGACAAACTGCTGCCGCTGGCCAAACCGCAAGATGCGTCGCTGAGCTTCATGCGCGACTGGGTGCTGATTGAATTGCGCAGCGATTGGGTGCAAGGCGACAAGACCTGGCCGCGCGGAACCTTGCTCGTGGCGCAGGCCGCTGCGTTCACGGCCGGCACGGCGCAGTTCCAGGCCCTGTTCACACCCAGCGCGACGCGCTCGCTGGCCGGCCACACGCACACGCGCAGCCAGGTGTTGATCAACGTGCTCGACAACGTGGCCAGCCGCGTGGAGGAGTGGCGCTTGCAAGACGGGCGCTGGGCGATGCGCGAAGTGAAAGCGCCTTTCCCCGGCACGCTGGCCTTGCAGGCCTTGCACGACGAGCATGTCGCCAACGACCCGCTGGGCGAAAACTACCTGCTCAGCTACACCGATTTCATCACCCCCGATTCGTTGCTGCTGGCGCGCACCGGCAGCGACGAGCGCGAACTGCTGAAAGCGCGCCCGGCGTTTTTCAGCGCCGCGGGCATGCGCGTGGAGCAGCGCTTCACCGCCTCCAAAGACGGCACCCGCGTGCCCTATTTCGTGGTCTGGCCGGCCGGCGCCAAGCCTGATGGCAAAAATCCCACGCTGCTGTACGGCTATGGCGGTTTCGAGCAAAGCATGCAGCCCTGGTATTCAGGCGGCTTTGGCAAGGCCTGGTTTGCCCAAGGCGGCGTGCTGGTGGTGGCCAACATTCGCGGCGGTGGCGAATACGGCCCAGGCTGGCACCAGGCCGCGGTGAAAGCCACCAAGCAGGCCAGCTTTGACGACTTTGCCGCCGTGGCCGAAGACCTGGCGCGCGCCCGCATCACCAGCGCGCGGCACCTGGGCATTGAAGGCGGCAGCAACGGCGGCTTGCTGGTGGGCGCGGTGATGCTGCAGCGCCCTGAACTCTTTGCCGCCGTGGTCTGCCAAGTGCCGCTGCTGGACATGCGGCGCTACCACAAGCTGCTGGCGGGTGCTTCGTGGATGGCCGAGTACGGCAACCCTGATCTGCCCGAGGAATGGGCCTATCTTTCAAAGTACAGCCCGTACCAAAACATCAAGCCCGGCATGAAGTTGCCGGCCGTGCTGTTCACCACCTCCACCCGCGACGACCGCGTGCACCCCGGCCATGCGCGCAAGATGGCCGCGCGCATGCTCGAACAGGGCCACCAGGTGCTGTACTACGAAAACATCGAAGGCGGCCATGGCGGCGCGGCCGACAACGTTCAGCGCGCCGAGCTGATGGCGCTGGAGTTCAGTTTCTTGTGGCAGCAACTGGGACCCGAGGCAAGCCAATGAGCGACATCAACGTTCGACATGAGCCACAGCGCCAACGCTTCATTGCCGTGGTTGATGGGCATGAAGCGGTGTGCGAGTACCGCCTGGCCGGCGACGTGATGCTGCTCACCCACACCGAAGTGGCACCGGCCCTGGGCGGGCGCGGCATTGCCGGGCAGATGGTGCAGGCCGCGCTGGACCATGCCCGCGCCCAGGGCCTGCGCGTGCGCCCGGTGTGCAGCTATGTGCAGACCTTCATGCGCCGCCACCGCGAGGCGCACGATTTGCTTGAAAGTACTGGAACATGACCACGCCCGATGCCGCGCATGAAGTCATGAGTTTTTGGTTTGGCCAGCCGCCGGCACGCTGGTTCACCAAAGACGCGGCGTTCGACCAGGAGATTGCGCAACGCTTCGGCAACACCCTCGAACAGGCCTTGGCCGGCGCGTTGGCGCACTGGACGGCCACGCCGCGCGGCGCTCTGGCGCTGATCATCGTGCTCGACCAATTCACCCGCAACACCTTGCGCGGCAGCGCGCGCGCCTTTGCCGGCGACGCCCAGGCCCTGGCCACTGCGCAAGCCTTGGTCGCGGCTGGGCACGACCGGGGCTTTTCCACCGCTGAGCGGCAATTCGTCTACTTGCCGTTCGAACATTCCGAGCTGCTGGCTGACCAGCACGAGTGCGTGCGGCTGTTCAAGCAATTGGCCCAAGACGACGCGCAAGCTGCCGGCCTGGTGGAGTGGGCACAGCGCCACCTCGACATCGTGGCCCGCTTCGGCCGCTTCCCGCATCGCAATGCCGCGCTGGGTCGAAGCTCGACGGCCGAAGAAGCCGAATTTCTCAAGCAGCCCGGCTCCGGTTTTTGAACAAGGTGACCCCATGAAGATTGATTTCGTTTCCGATGTCGCCTGCCCCTGGTGCGCCGTGGGCTTGGCCGCGCTGGAGCAGGCGCTGCAGCGCATCGGCCCAGACATTGAGATCGAATTGAATTTCCAGCCGTTCGAGCTCAACCCCGACATGCCAGCCGAAGGCGAAGACGCTATGGAACACTTGGCGCGCAAATACGGCCGCACGCCCGAAGAGCTGCAGGCGTCACGCGAAACCATTCGCCAACGCGGCGCGGCCGAAGGCTTTGAGTTCGGCACCCGTTCGCGCATCTGGAACACCTTTGACGCCCACCGCTTGCTGCACTGGGCCGGGCTGCAAAGTGCGGCGGCGCAGCGCGCCTTGAAGATGGCGCTGCTCAAGGCTTATCACGGCCAGGGCGAAAACCCGGGCTCAAGCCAGGTGCTGCTGCGCCTGGTGGGTGAATTGGGGTTGGACGTGGACAGCGCCCGAAGCATGCTCGAAAGTGGCCAGTATGCTGAAGAAGTGCGCGCGCTGGAACGGCGCTGGCACAACCAGGGCATCACGGCCGTGCCGTCGGTCATCGTCAACGACCGCCACCTCATCCAGGGCGGCCAGCCCAGTCAGATGTATGAGCAGGCGCTGCGTCAGCTCGCCGCCGGATAGCCCTCTTCAGCCAGCGCGGCCTTCACCACGCCTTCGGCCAGCGGCGTTTCAATGCGCACGCGGTGGCTGGGCAGGTCGATGTCCACGCGCGCGCCGGCATCGAGCTTTTGCACCGCGGCGGTGACGCTCTTGACGCAGTGGCCGCAGGTCATGTCGGGCAAGGTGAGTTCAATCATGGCGGGTGCCTTCCGGGGTAGATAGCAGCCAATTTGCAGCCGCAAGGCACATTGTCAAGCCCTGGCCACGCGCACGGTTGAGCTGGCGCAGGTTTGACACTCCGTTTGACCTTCCTCATGCACGCCGCGCACGCGCACCGTACAGTGCCGGCATGACCTGCGCCAGTTGCGTCACGCGCGTGGAGCGCGCCTTGGCCAAGCTGCCCGGCGTGGTGCAAGCCAGCGTCAACCTGGCCACGGCGCAGGCCCATGTAACGGCCCAGGCCGGCGTGCTGCCGGCCGCCTTGCAGCAGGCCGTTGCAGCGGCCGGTTATGAGCCCGGCGCCGTGCATGACGACGCTGCCGAGCAAGACTTGCAAGCTGACGCCGAGCGCCGCACCCGCCGCGCGGCGGCACACCGCCGCGAGGGCCTGGAGCTGCTGGCCGGCATCGCGCTGAGCCTGCCGTTGCTGCTGCCCATGCTGGGCGACCTGTTCGGCCGTCACTGGATGCTGAGCGCCGTCTGGCAGTTCGCCCTGCCCACGCCGGTGCAGTTCTGGCTCGGTGCGCGCTTCTACCGCGCCGGTTGGGCGGCCTTGCGCAACAGCAGCGGCAACATGGATTTGCTGGTCGCCCTGGGCACCAGCGCCGCGTTCAGCTTGAGCCTGGTGTTATGGCTGCGCGCGCCTGACGCCATGCCGTACCTGTACTTTGAAAGTGCCGCCGTCGTCATCACCCTGGTGCGGCTGGGCAAGTGGCTGGAAACGCGGGCGCGCCAGCGCACCCTGGTGGCGCTGGAAGCGCTGCACGCCCTGCGCCCGGCCACGGCGCAGGTCGAGCGTGGCGGCCAGGTGGTCGAGCTGCGCCTGGGCGATGTGGTGGTGGGTGACGCGGTGGTGGTGCGCCCGGGCGAGCGCGTGCCGGTGGATGGCCAGATCATCGAAGGCGCCAGCCATATCGACGAAGCCATGCTCAGCGGCGAAAGCCTGCCGGTGGCGCACGAAGTGGGCGCGCAAGTGGCCGGTGGCGCCGTCAACGGCGAAGGCCTGCTGCGCGTGCGCACCACGGCCATCGGCGCGGCCACGCAATTGGCACGCATCGTCAAGCTGGTCGAGCAGGCGCAGGCGAAGAAGCCGCTCATCCAACTGTTGGTGGCCAAGCCGGCCGACCCGCAGGCGGTGCTGGCCAGCGCGGCGGCGCTGCAAGCCGGCAGCACACACCCGCTGGCCATGGCCGTGGCGCAGTCGGCCCAGGCTCAGGGTGCGCCCACCTGGGCGGCCAGCGCGTGGTGCCTGGCCGTGGCATCGAAGGCCGCATCAACGGTGAACTGCTGCGCCTGGGCAGCACGCGCTGGCGCGACGAACTCGGCGCGCTGCCCAATGCAGAGATGGCCGCGCAGGCCGCCACGTTGGAAGCCAGCGGCCATTCGCTGAGCTGGCTGCTGGCTGAGAGCAGCAGCCAGAGTTGGGCCGTGCTTGCGCTGCTGGCCTTTGCCGACACACCCAAGCCTGAAGCCCGAGCGGCACTGGCCGGCTTGCGCGCCAGGGGCTTGCGCCTGGTGCTGCTGAGCGGCGACAACGCCGGCGCGGCGCAGGCCGTGGCCACCGCGCTCGGCATCGACGAGGTGCACGCCCAGGTGCCGCCGGCCGACAAGGCCGCCGTGGTGGCGGGCCTGCGCCACGGCTTGGCAGAGAAGGAAAAGGTGGCCTTCGTGGGCGACGGCATCAATGACGCGCCAGCCCTGGCCGCCGCCGACGTGGGCCTGGCCATGGGCAACGGCAGCGCCGTGGCCACTGAAACCGCCGGCATCACCTTGTTGCGCGGTGACTTGAACTCGCACGCCATCAGCAGCAAGCTGCGCCAGAACCTGTTCTGGGCCTTTGCCTTCAACGTGGTGGGCATTCCGGCCGCGGCACTCGGCTTGCTCACGCCGGTGTGGGCCGGCGCTGCGATGGCGCTCTCAAGTGTGAGCGTGGTCAGCAACGCGCTGCTGCTGGCGCGCTGGCAGCCACGCGCCGCCAGTTAACGTTCCACATCAACAGCGGTGGTTCATCCGTCTCGGCGCAGAACTGCCCAGGCGTGAAAAAGGCCGCAGTCTGGCGACGGCGGCCTGTTCGTGAAGCGCGCGGCCTTACCGGCGCGTGGCCTGCGCCAGCGTCTTCACTTCGCCCGGCAGCGTGGCCAGGTAGGCCGATATCGATTTCAACTCCGCCAGTGAAAACTGCTTCATCTGCCCAACCATGATGGCGTTGCTGCGGCCCAGGTTGGGGTTGTTCTCGGTCTTGTACGACTTCAAGGCCACGTACAGATAGTCCCCATGCTGGCCAGCGATCTTGGGGTAGCTGCCGTCGATGGGTTTGCTGAAATTGGCGCCGTGGCATGACGCGCAGGCGCCCTTGGTCAACAGCGCGGCCACCGCGGCGGGCGCGGCCGTGGCAGCCTCGGGCACGGTGGTGGTGGCGTTCTTTTCGTAGTACGCCGCGAAGTCGTTGATGTCTTGGTCGCTCAGCGACGCCGCGATGGCGCGCATGGTGGGGTGCTTGCGCTCGCCCTTCTTGTAGGCGTTGAGCGCGGCGCTGATGTACTTGGCGTTCTGGCCCGAGATCATCGGCACCTTGTGCACTTCAGGAAAACTGGCCTGGTAGGCGGGGATGCCGTGGCAGCCGGTGCACATGGCCACGCGGGCTTCGATGGGGACGTTGGCGGCGGCGCTGGCGGCGGCATTCGTGCCCTGGGCTTGCGCGGCAGCGGCACCGAGCACGACAAGGGCGAACACGAGGGTTTCAAACGCTTTTTTCATCGTTGCGCAGGCTGGAAGGGGGTTTGCACGAGGGGGCTGCGGGGCGCATGGCGGCCACCGCACCTGGCGAAGCCGCGCATTATATGGGCGGCCCTATACTGGCCTGAGACCCCCGCACCGCATCAACAACAGCCTGCCGGCGACCCCGTTTTCACCCCAACTGCACCCACACCATGAAGTTCGAAGGCTCTGCCACCTACGTTGCCACGCCCGACCTGATGCTGGCGGTGAACGCCGCGGCCACGCTGCGCCGGCCGCTTCTGATCAAGGGCGAACCCGGCACCGGCAAGACCATGCTGGCCGAGGAAGTGGCCACCGCCCTGGGCATGCCGCTGATGCAGTGGCACATCAAGAGCACCACCAAGGCGCAGCAAGGCCTGTACGAGTACGACGCCGTGAGCCGCCTGCGCGACAGCCAGTTGGTCGATGTGGTGGGTTCCGAGCGCGTGAAAGACATCCACAACTACATCGTCAAAGGCGTGCTGTGGCAGGCCTTCACGGCCGACGAGCCGGTGGTGCTGTTGATCGACGAGGTCGACAAAGCCGACATCGAGTTCCCGAACGACCTGCTGCGCGAACTCGACCGCATGGAGTTCTACGTGTACGAAACGCGCGAGCTCATCAAGGCAGTGCACCGGCCGCTGGTGTTCATCACCTCGAACAACGAGAAGGAATTGCCCGACGCCTTCCTGCGCCGCTGCTTCTTCCACTACATCAAGTTCCCCGACGCCGACACCATGCGCGCCATCGTCGACGTGCACTTCCCGGGCCTGAAGAAAGAACTGCTCGGCGCGGCGATGAAGACGTTCTACGAAGTGCGCAACCTGCCGGGGCTGAAGAAAAAGCCGTCCACGTCTGAACTGCTCGATTGGTTGAAGCTGTTGGTGGCCGAAGACATTCCGCTGGAAGTGCTGCACAGCAAGGACGACAAGGTGGCCGTGCCGCCGCTGGTGGGCGCGCTGCTGAAGAACGAGCAAGACGTGACGCTGTTCGAGAAGCTGGTGTTCATGCAGCGGCACAACCGCTGAGTCATTTCGATCTGCGCAGCGGCGTTCGGCGCTGCTGGCGCCACAGGAGCCGCCATGCGTCACATCAAGCGATTTGTTTTGGGCCTGTTCGCCTTGATGTTGGCCTTGGCCAGCAATGCGCAAACCGCCACCACTGCCGTTACCCCAATCACCCCCAAGACAAGCACCTGGGTGGTGAAGGACTTTCGCTTCCACACCGGCGCGGTCTTGCCTGAACTCAAACTGCATGTCACCACGCTGGGCGAACCCACCGGCGAGCCGGTGTTGGTGCTGCACGGCACCACCGGCTCGGGCACCGGCATGCTCAGCCCCACCTTTGGCGGCGAGCTGTTCGGCCCGGGCCAGCCGCTCGATGCCGCGCGCTACTACATCATCCTGCCCGACGCCATCGGCACCGGTGGCTCAAGCAAGCCCTCAGACGGCCTGCGCGCGGCGTTCCCGAAGTACAACTACGACGACATGGTCGATGCCCAGTACCGGCTGGTGACCGAGCACCTGGGTGTGAAGCGGCTGCGTTTGGTGATCGGCAATTCGATG
>JANMYI010000531.1:0-7174 GCA_031381955.1 Burkholderiales bacterium | reverse complement strand
GCAATCAGTTACCGTGAGTACCGCAGTATCTTGTGCACCAGAGGCTGCGTTCCGGCATTGAAATGTGTATGACTGCGGGAATGATGCTGAAGAATCCCCGAGTACCTGTGGGAAAGTCTGACTGCCGTTTGCCGCGCGTGTTGAACTCTTCCAGTCATTGAAAATAGTCTCAGTGGGAGAGTTATTTGGATATGGCGCCCCAACGAAATCTCCCTGGCAATCAGCGACTCCACTCACCACCCAGCTAATCGTAGTGGGTTCACCACGCTGAACCGAAGTTGGAATTCCTGCTTCCGCGTGTGTAGCAAGAAAACCAAAGGCTAATAAACTCATTACTAAATAAAAACCGTACCTGCGTGCATCGATAACAATATTGCTCGTGGTATACATATGTACATTATATTATCACCTCTCACTATAGAAAAAGGGTACTACACACAGGTGTGCAGTACCCTTCGCAACCGAAGCACCGAGGTGCTTAGTTGCTGTACGTCGCGAGAAAGCTGAAACTGCCCAGATCACGCGTGAGCACCGTCACGACGCCCGTCGCCTTGTCTTTGCAAGACAAGATGCGTGCGTCGGAACGTGGCACATAGATGAGCATTGAAGGCGTCTCTGCCCACCCACCCACAATTGGGTTCGGGTTATCAGACACACTCACCCGATGCCACCCCGGATCAATGGGATCGTTCAGGGACGGCACCGGCCCTTCTTCCGCAGCATAGTCACTGAGCACGTTGGTGACGGGGTTCAGTGCCACCGCGTGGCGGGCGTTGTTGTCGCTCACCATCTGTGCCGAAACGAGAAGTCGTCCGGAAGGCAACATGCCGTAGCGCATCCACGCATTGAAGTGCGGCAAGTAGCCCGCTTGGAAGCGAGTCTCGTTCTTCGCCACTTCCACCTTCATGGAAGCACACGAGGTGCCGCTCACACGCACCGGGTAGGCCAGGTCGGCGAGCCCGTACACCACAGGGGCGTACGACAGCTTCGCGACGCAACCTGCAGGACTCTCGAAAGCACCCGCGGCGCAGGACGGCTTCACCGCCACAGCGCTTGAGGTGCCGGCACCGTTGTCGTAGACCACCTGGTAGCTTTCGCCGCCGAGTGGCACGTCGACCATCACCGGTGCGGCCTGGTTCGGCGTCAAGAGGATGTTCGTCCCTTTGTCGCCTTTCAAGACCGCCGAGGTGACGTTCTGGGTTGTGGCCAGAAGCGTCGTCGGGCACTTTTCAGTGCCGGCCTGAACGGCACCTGTGCAAGTGGTGAGGGGTTCCGAAAGCGTCGCTACCGGCTGAGGTTTTTCACCCCCCTCCCCCCGCCCCCCCGCAACCAGCAAGCAGCGCCAGGCAGGCTGCGGCAAAGGTTCTCTTCATGAATCGCTCCTTCCCTTCGTGGCAGAACCACCCCGTTGGGTGGATGGCGGGCCAGTGCAGGTTGCCCTCGCAGCGGGCGTCGAGCCTGCCCGCTGCCGCAATGCAGGGCTTGCCTTTACTGGCGCACAAGCGCATAAGAGCAAGACATTGGCCACACCGGGAAACTGCTCATGAGCCTCAACGACACACCGCCTACAGGCGGCTTCACCAAGCTGGTTGACGAGCAGCTCGAGCTCGCCGCGGCCAAGATTCCGGCCCTGGCGCCCACCGTGGTGCACCCCTCGCCCATGGATCATGAAGAGCGCCTGGCCGCCCACGCCAGTTTCGAAGACGTGCTGCTCGGCAACGCCGACGCCTCACCTGAGATGCTGGAAGAACTGGCCGCATTGGACGCCGCGCCACAACTGAGCGAAGAAGAACTGGCGCGCCAAGCGCTGGCGGGCAGCGAAGCCGGCACCAGCCTGAAATGAGAATCACCACTGCTCGCGGTTGCGAGCGCGTGTAACGACCCGGACGCTCGGCGCTCAGCCGTATGCCGGTGGCACGAGGTTGCGAAAAACCTCCGGGTCGACCGGCTTGCGCAGGTAATGGTCGACGATGTCGTAAGTGCGTGCCACGCGCGGGTCGTCCTTGTCCCAGCCCGTCACGGCGATGAGCACAATGTCGTCGGCATAGCGCTCGCGCAGGCGGGTGGACAGCTCCAGGCCGTTCAGGCCCGGCATGTCGATGTCCAAGATCACGCACACCGGCGGCCATCCCTCAATCAGCTTCAAGGCCTCCAACCCGTCGTGCGCGACGCGAACCGTGTAGCCATTCAGTTCGAGCAGGCAGGCCAGCGTGTCGGCCGCGTCGGGCATGTCGTCAACCACCACGACTCGAACTTCGTCTTTGCTCATTCTTTTTACTCCCCCGTTTGTGAATCAATCATCATCGTTCTGCTTGGTTGCAGCATGAATTCCTGAAGGCGAAGCCATGAAGGTACCCCAGTGAGCCGGCCCGGCTGCCAGCAGGGCGAATACCGGCGCGCGCAGCACGAAGGCACCTCCAGTGAGCCGCACTGCCGTCATGGGCTGGCCGGCTGTGAAGCTGGTTGGCGCAATAGCTCTTGCACCTCGGTGAACTGCACCGGCTTGGTGAGGTGCCGATCGAATCCGGCCTGCCTCGACTTGCGCCTGTCTTCGTCTGTCCCCCAGCCGGTGACAGCCACCAGCATGGCGTGCGCGGTGAGGGCATCGGCGCGCAGCCGCTGCGCCACTTCGTGGCCATTCAGCCCCGGCAGGCCGATGTCGAGGAACACCACATGGGGCCGCAGCACGCGGGCCTGGTAAACCGCCGCCCAGCCGTCGTAGACCGTGGTCACTGTGTGGCCGTCAAGTCGCAGCACTTCGGCCAGGCTGTCGGCGGTGTCGGCGTTGTCGTCGGCGACCAAAACATGGCGGTGCATCGGGCCGCCTGGCAGCGCCGTGCCCGCAGCGGCCGGGCCTTGTGGCGTGGTTGATGCAGGCACTGCAAGCGGCAGTTCTATCGTGAAGGTGCTGCCCAGGCCCAGGCCGGGGCTGGCCGCGGTCAAGCTGCCGCCATGCATCTGCACCAGTTTTTTGGCCAACGCCAGGCCTATGCCCAACCCGCCCTGTGCTTTGTCGAGCGTGTCGCGCACCTGCATGAACATGTTGCCCAGACTGCTGATGACTTCAGGTGCCAGGCCCACACCGGTGTCGCTGACACGGATGGTGCACTTGCGCTCCTGGGCCACGGCGGCAATGACGATCTGGCCGCCGGGCTCGCTGTATTTGGCGGCGTTCGTCAGCAGGTTGGCGATGACCTGGACCAGCCGCGTGCGGTCGCCGTCCAGCCGCAACGGCGTGTCGGGCAGGTTCACCTGCAATGTGTGGCCGCGGCTGGCGATGCCCGCTCGGCAGGTCTCGAGCGCGGCCTCTACCAGTTCGGCCACCGTGACCGGCCCGATTCGCAGCCGGATCTTGCCCAGGCTCAAGCGCGACACATCGAGCAGGTCGTCAACCAGGTGCACGAGGTGGTGCAACTGGCGCCCCATCATGGCCAACGTGCGCTCGGTCTGCTCACGGTTTGACACCCGGTGCAAGATCGCCAGGCCATTGCGCAGCGGTGAAAGCGGGTTGCGCAATTCGTGCGACAGCGTGGCCAGGAATTCGTCTTTGCGCCGGTCTTGCTCGGCCAAGGTCTGCTCGAAGCGCTTGCGCTCGGTCACATCGATCGTCACGCCCAGGGCGAACTCAACGCTGCCGTCAGCCGCAAACTCCGGTACCAGGCGCGCTTCGAAATGGCGCAAACCGGTGGGTGCTTTGAACGCGAATTCGATCGCGCCGGGCGTGCCTCGGTTGAACACGCTGCGCAGCGCGTCGTCCCACAGCGCGCACAGCGCTGCGGGCATGCCGAGCTCTTTGTTCGTGCGGCCCAGGAAGTCTTCGCACGCCAGGCCCGTGAGCGCTTCAACCGCCTTGTTGACGAAGACATGGCGCAGTTGGCGATCGAACCGGGTGAGCACCTCGGGCGTGTTGTCGGCCAACGTTTGCAGTTCGCTTTCGCGCCGGCGCAGGGCCTGCTCGGCGCGAACCTGTTCGGTGCGATCCATGCCGTGCACCAGGATGCCCGAGACTTCGCCATCGATTTCGCGCAGCGGCACGTAGGCGAAATCGATAAAGAGCTCATCGAGCCCTTTGCCGGGCTCGCGCGCCAGCAGCAAGCGCATGCCCTTGGCATGGAACGGCTCGCCCGTGCGATAGACCTGGTCCAGCAGGGCCGGGAACGGCTGGTCGGCGACTTCGGGCACGGCTTCGACGACGCCTTGGCCCAGGATCTCCGGGCCGCGCCCGAGCAAGGCGTAGTAGGGTCTGTTCGCCAGCTCAAAGACGTGGCGCGGGCCGCGCAACACAGCCGTGAACGACGGCATCAGGCTGATGAGTTGGCTCATGCGCGCCTGGCTTTGGCGCAGCGCGGCCACGGCGGCGCGAATGTCGGTGATGTCCTGCACCAGGCCGACCAGGCGCGGCGTTCCCGACCTGGTTTGCATTTCGGCGATCGACAGCAACCAATGCTGCGAACCGTCGGGCCAGATCGTGCGGTACTCGATGCGGTAGGGTTGGCCGTGATCGACGGCGCTGCACAGGGCCGCTTCGACCTGCGCTCGGTCTTCCACATGAACGCACGCCAGCGCAGCATCAAGGCCAAGCGCCGTGCCGGGTTCCAGGCCATACAGGGCCAGAACGCCATTCGAGGCCGAAAACGCTTGCCGGCCCGGCTCGAGTGCCCAAACGCCGGCGCGTGCCGCGTCGAGCGCATGCGCGAAGCGCTGTTCGCTTTCCAGCAAGGCCGCGGTGGCGGCCCGGGCGGCTGTGGCCTCGGCCCGCGCGCTGGTTTCGCCGGCGCGGGCGCGGCGCGCCAGCAGCGCCAAGCCGCCGGCCACCAGCGTGAACACCACACCCTGTATCAACGCGCTGGGCGTCAGAAAAACGGCGAGCTGCCCGCGCGGCTCAATGAACAGCAGGTTGCTGGCCACCAGCGCGAAGGCCACCGCTGCGACGAACGGCGCGGTGCGCAGGAAGAACGCGGCCGGCACCAGCGCCAGCCAGGCCAGCAGGAAGGGGCTGGCGTCGCCGAGCGTGTCGTCGAGCAGCCAGCGCACCAGCAAGGTGAGCGCCACGGCGGCCAGGCCCAGCGCATATTCGAGCCGCGTGGATAGCAGCGGCTGCCACCGGGTGTGCCCGGGGTGGGCCGCCGCCGCGGCCGCCGCTTCGTGCCGGCGCAGCGCCGCCAGTGCATCGGCCTCGGCGCGGTTGGCGCGCTCACGGGCCAGCGTTTGCTGAAGTGTGTGCGCCTGCGTGCGCAATGCTGCCTCGGCCCGGGCGCGTTGCGTCTCCGACCACGTGCGCTGCGCCGTTTTGGCCACCAACGCCCGTTCATGCGGCGTCCAGTGGCGGGGCTGGTTTTGATGCACCACCAGCATGGCGACCAGTTGCTCGGGCTTGCGCAGCGGCACGATGATTTGAGCGGCCACCTGAGCGGTAACGTAGCGCGCCTTCTCGGCCGCGGTGTAGTGGGCAACTTGCGCCACATCGGCATCAATGACCTCGCGCCCCGCAGCCAGTTGCTGCCGCAACCCCGCCCCGTACTGCTCGAGCCTGAACCGGCCCGCGATCGGCGCCGCGCCCTCGGCGTAGCCGTGGTCGACGATGAATTCGTCACCCTGGCTGAACTCGACGTAGAACACCCGGCTGGCGCGAAGATGGCGCCCGAGCACGTTGGCCGCAGCGGCCCGGATCTCCGCCGGCTCGGCCAGTTGGTGTGTGGCTTCGTCGAGCGCCAATCGATAGCCGTCAAATGCCGCGGCCAGGCGCAGCGCTTCCTCGCTGGCGCGCAAATCGCGCAGCAGCGCCCAGCGTTCGACCGCGCCGTCGATGGCGTGGCGCAATGCCGCTGAGCTGAGCGCGTCGGTGCCCAGGCAATCTTGCGCGCCGGCACGGCGCAGTTCCTCGCGGCGCAGCGTGCCGCCGGGCGCGGCGTACAGCACCAACACCGGGCAAACAGTCAGACCGCTGGAGCCAGCCAATTCGGCCAGCACTTGCGCCGGCGTCAAATCGGGCAACTCGTCGGCCAGCAGCACGCAAGTGATCGCGCCTGGCGCGGCGCCACGCTGGGCGTGTTGCACCGCTGCCACGCCGGCTTGGCCGGTTGGCACGGCAAGACACTCGCAGGGGGGTACGCACACGGCGCATAGCAAGGCCTGAGCGCGGGGTACGTCACCCACGATCAGCATCCGGACGGCTTGCCCCCATGCTTGCGTCAAGTTGCCCCCTCTGACCCGTTGCCCCCGCCGCTTCATGCAAACGGTGGTGTGCTGCGTTGCGACACGCTGCCAGGGCGCGGTCGCAGCCCCGCTAAAACCGAACTTCGGCGTGAGCGGGGGCGCCAAACAGTGTAACCAGGGTCAGCGCGGGCACGGCGCAAGGCCACGGCCAGCCACGCTTCTGTGCCAGGGCGGCCGGGCTCTATCGCCCTCGGCCGTGGCCGCGACGGTCTTCGTGGCGTTCGCCGTGGCGGTCGTCGTGGCGGTCGCGCCAGTTGGGGATGCCGTCGCCGTCACGGTCCCAGCGCGGGTTGTAGACCGGGTCGTGGCGGTTGGGGATGCCGTCGCCGTCATGGTCCCAGCGCGTGGGCCGTTGATACGGGTAGCGCGGTACCACCACCACGGGCGCGGAATACACCGGGTAGGGCTGGAGGTATTGCGGCGGCGGTTGGACGAACCCCGGCGCGCCCAACGGCGTGCCGATCGTGATCGACCATTGCACATCGGGGTTGCCGCGCGCTTGAGCCAGGCCGGCGGCGGCCGCGCCGGCCAGTGCCAACGCCAGGACAATGACTTTCTTGCTGTTCATGTGACGAACTCCTTTGTGGCAGATCACGGCGGTACAAGGGTTGCACGGCCGTAGCGCACCAACGCGGCGCGGCGCAACAGCGTTCACCAGGGCTGTGTCAAGCGCAGGTAAAGGAACGTCTTCCGCGTGCTCGGCCGGCCGGGGGTGCCAGGCTGTAGGCGTGTTCCGACCCACCCTTGCGCCTTCATCCCATGGTGCGAGCGCGGTGGTGAACAAACAATCAACCTTCCTGACCTTGATGCGGAACACACCATGACCGAGCAAAAAACAGCCCATATCGAACCGTCGAAACACTCGACCGACGAGGTTGACGAAAAACTGCGCCAGGTTGAAGGCAACGTCGACGTCAGCATCGGTGCCGGCTCACCGGCCATCAAGCCGATCACCGAG
>JANMYI010000500.1:0-1575 GCA_031381955.1 Burkholderiales bacterium | reverse complement strand
CGCTCGACCTTGATCACATCGGCGCCCAGCCAGGCCAGCAACTGGGTGCAGGTGGGGCCCGACTGCACGTGGGTGAAGTCGAGGATGCGAACGCCCTTCAAGGCCTCGGTCATGGTTGTTCCTACGCCTTGGCCGGGAGCTGGCCTTCGAGATCGACCAGGCGCTTGCGCAAGGCGCGGTCTTCATTGAAGCGCAGCGTTTCGTCGCGGATCACCGAGCCGATCGCAACCACCTTGCCGTCAGCGCCAAACAGCATGGACACGGTGAAAGCGATCGACATCGCCTGCCCCGCCTTGTTCACCGCCGGCACGCGCAGCAAATCGGCGCCATAACGGGTGATGCCCGTGGCCATGGTCTTGTGGTAGCCCTCCCAGTGGCGGCCACGCAGACGCTCGGGGATGATGAGGTCTAACGATTGACCCAAGGCTTCGACCTCGGTGAAGCCGAAGATGCGCTGCGCGGCAGCGTTCCACAGCACGATCGCACCTGCTGCGTTGCACACCACCACGGCGTCGCCCATGCCGGCGACGAGTGCTTTGAAGTCGATCTCAGTGGCCATGGCTAACCCTTGGGTGAGGCTGAAGAAACAACGGCGCCACTCGGGCGCCGCTGTCATGCACAGGCCGAATGTTAACGGCCGCTGCTCATCGCTTACACGGCCTTGGCCGCATGCGCCGCGGCAATGGCGTCCTTGCTGTAGCCCAGTTCGGCCAGCACTTCATCGGTGTGCTCGCCCAGCAGCGGTGAGCCGGTGATCTCAACCTTCATGTCGCTGAACTTGATCGGGCTGCCCACCGTGAGGTAGGGGCCGCGCGCCTTGTGCTGCACTTCGACGATGGTGCCCGATGCACGCAGCGACGGGTCGACCGACAACTCTTTCATCGACATGACCGGCGAGCAGGGAATGTCGAACTTGCGCAGGATGTCGACCGCTTCGAACTTGGTCTTGTCTTGCAACCACTCTTCGATAGTGGCGAAGATGGCGGTGATGTGCGGCTGGCGCGCCTTGGGCGTCATGTACAGCGGGTCGTTCTTCCACTCGGGCTTGCCGATGGCGTCGCAGATTGGCGCCCAGGCCTGGCCCTGAATGGTGAAGTAGATGTAGGCGTTGGGGTCAGTTTGCCAGCCCTTGCACTTCAGCACCCAGCCCGGCTGGCCACCACCGCCGGCATTGCCGCCACGCGGCACCACATCAGTGAACTTGCCGTGCGGGTACTGGGGATATTCCTCCAGGTAGCCCAGGCGGTCCAGGCGCAACTGGTCGCGCAGCTTCACGCGGCACAGGTTCAGCACGGCGTCTTGCATCGAGCAGGCCACCTTCTGGCCGCGGCCGGTCTTGTCGCGCTGGCGCAGCGCGGTGAGGATGCCGATGGCCAGGTGCATGCCGGTGTTGCTGTCGCCCAGGGCGGCGGCGCTCACGGTGGGCGGGCCGTCCCAGAAACCGGTGGTCGAGGCGGCGCCGCCGGCGCATTGCGCCACGTTTTCATACACCTTCAAGTCTTCGTAATGGTGGCCGTCGCTGAAGCCCTTCACCGAGGCCACGATCATGCCGGGATTGAGTTCGCGGATGTGCTC
>JANMYI010000423.1:0-8673 GCA_031381955.1 Burkholderiales bacterium | reverse complement strand
GTGCTGGCGGGCGACAACAGTGAAAGCGCCGTGCGCGCCTTTGCAGAACTGCTGAACAAGGGCACCCCGGGTGAACACAGCGCCGGGCTACGCGTCTTCAAAGGCCGGCCGCACAGCAACATCGTGCAGGGCTATGGCGAGGCCTTCGCGCGCGCGCTCGAAACCGCGCCGCTGGGCGAGTGGCGCGCCATGCCCACGCGCGATGGCTGGCGCGCGATGCGGCTGGAGGCCGCTGCGCCGGCCAAGCCGGCATCGTTCGAGGCTTTGCGCGGCGTGGTGCTGCAAGATTGGACGGACGTGACGATGAGCGAGCAACGCACGGCGGCGGTGCGCGCACTGGCCGGCAAATACGCCATCAAGCTTGACGCCAAGAGCGAAGGCGGCCCGCAATGAGTACACGGCTGCTGCGCCACGCCTTGATGATGTTCATGGCGTTCATCGCGTTAGCTGTGCTGTTTGCCGGCGCGGCCCGTGCGCATGAACTCAGCATGGCCGAGCTGGAGTTGCGCGAGGTGGCGCGCGGTGAATTCCTCTGGCAATGGTCAGCCGGCGAAAAGCGCCCGCCAGCCGAGGAACTGAAGCCACGCTGGCCCGAGGGCTGCCACGCCGAGCAGAACATGCTGCGCTGTGGCGCGGCGGGCTTGCAAGGCACGCTGGCCATTGAAGGCGTGGGCAAGCGCTATTCAGCCGCGATGGTGAAGGTGTACTGGCTCGACGGCCCGTCGCGCGTGTACACCATCACCGCCGGCCAGCCCAAGGTGCAACTCTTCGGCGCTGCTGACGACCCGCGCGGCCGCGGCGAGATCGCCTGGGCCTACCTGACGCTCGGCGTGGAGCACATCCTGGGCGGCTTCGACCACCTGCTGTTCGTGATCGGGCTGCTGTTCCTGGTCGGCTTCAAGCGCCAGTTGCTGTTGACGATCAGCGCGTTCACGCTGGCACACAGCCTGACGCTGGCCAGCAGCGCGCTGGGCCTGCTGACGCTGCGCACGCCGCCGGTGGAGGCCACGATTGCGCTGTCGATCATGCTGGTGGCCGGCGAGGCCTTGCGCCAGCGCGAGACGCTGGCGCGGCGCTGGCCTGCCTTGGTGGCCTTCGTCTTCGGCCTGGTGCACGGCCTGGGCTTTGCCGGTGCGCTGAAGGACATCGGTCTGCCCGACAACCACCTGTGGATCGCGCTGCTCACGTTCAACCTCGGCGTCGAGACCGGGCAGTTGCTCACGTTGGCCGCGGCCTGGGGCCTGTGGCGCGCCGCGCGGCAGTGGCCCGCATGGCAGCCGCTGCGCAAGGCATCGCTGTACGCCATCGGCTCGCTGGCGGCCTACTGGTCGTTCGCACGCATGGCGGCGATCTTTGTCTGAAGGCCTGTCGCGCTTTGGGTCGGGCCCGGCCTCAGCGTGCTGTTGGATGTATGGGCTGGCGGCCGGCTTGTTCGCTACCGCTGCTTCGCGCCTTCCGCCAGCCGGCGGCCAAGCCCAACAGCGTAGGGGGCGGAGCGCGCGGCAATCATCGGGTCCGCAGAGGGCTCCACGCCTTTTGGCAGCACCATGGGGTTGTAGGTGATCGTCAGGCATGCGCCGCCACCGTCTTCAGCCACCGAGGTGATCTTCAACAAGCCCAGATTGACCTTCTTGCGGCCTTCGGGCAGCGGCACGGTGGCGCTGTCGATCTTGTCACCGGCCTGGGCCAACTCGAGGTTGAAGTTGAAGGCGACCTTGCCCTCCTTCACCCGTTGGCGCAGGTCTTCAAACAAGAAGCTCGGCCCTTTTGCTTTGGCTTCGTCGTCCGTTAGGCCGTGCACACCGCCCACGGGTTCGAAGACCCATTTGCCGAACTGTTTGGCGCCGCTGGCGTTGACAAAGCCGAAGGCGTGGACGCCCCAATAGTTGACGCCGCCGAAGCTGGACGGGACCGGCTGCGACGCATAGTACTTGCCCTGCAAAAGCACTTCGGGGTTGGCGTCAGCGAAGGCCTTGACCTTGGCCGCGTCGGGCATCTTGGTGGCCGCATCGGGTTGCAGCGAAGCCAGGCGAGCGATGAATTGCTGCGGTGACGACGCACCAAACACCGGCGCAGAGATATTGCCCATCTGCCATTGCTCGCCGCCCGGCAGGTTGAATTGCAGTGCCAGGTTGCGCTGAGATTTGGCGTTGTCTGGCGCCTTCGGGTTGGCCCCGCCTACTGAGAAGCGCACCACCACCGGCACCGCAGTGCCGCTGAAGGCCGAGGCCGTGGACAGCGCGCGCGCATCCGCCGTGCCGACAAATTCGCCCATGGCGCAAACGCCCTTGGCACCCGAACGGCGAAAACCTTCGAACTTGCCGAAGGAGGACTCGAACTGGTTCAGGAAGGCATTCGGGTCAACCGGTGCGTCGGCAGGCGACTGCGCCAAGGCGTTCAAACTCAACACGGCGGTGGCCGCAGCCATGGCGGAAAGAATCAACGTTGTCATGGTCGAAGCTCCTGAGGTGAGAGGGTTGCGGGAACCAACAGGCTGGCCGCCTGCGGCGGCCAGCAGAAACACTTGTGGTGTGTAGTCGATCCCCGCGAGCCGGGCTTACAAAGCGATCCAAAAACAGACCAGCCTTGCACGGGGAGCCATCGCGCGACGAGGCCTGCGCCTTCATCATTGAAGCTAAGCTGCGCGGCACGCCCAATGGAGCGTCAACCGCGGCGCGCCGCTTCGATGGCTGCGATGTCGATTTTTCGCATCTGCATCATGGCCTCGAAGGCGCGCTTGGCTGCCGCAGGGTCGGGGTCGGTGATGGCGGCCATGAGGGCACGCGGCGTGATCTGCCACGACAGACCCCACTTGTCCTTGCACCAGCCGCATTCACTTTCCTGCCCACCATTGGCCACCACGGCGTTCCAAAGGCGGTCTGTTTCGGCTTGGTCATCGGTCGCAATCTGGAACGAAAAGGCTTCGGTGTGCCTGAACGCCGGACCACCGTTCAGGCCGAGACACGGGATGCCGGCCACAGTGAACTCAACGGTTAGAACGTTACCCTGCTTGCCTGACGGATAGTCACCAGGCGCGTGATGCACCGCGTTCACGGCGCTGTCCGGAAAGGTATCGGCGTAGAACCGCGTGGCTTCCATCGCCGTGCCGTCGAACCAGAGGCAGATCGTGTTTTTGGGGGTCATATGTGGACTCCAATTGAAGGCATGAAGGGTAGCGCGCAGATAAAGGCCTTCATTGCGCGACTTACGCCGTGCTGCTCTCGCTCCAACGCAGCACGATCTCGCGGTGCAACTTCACCGCGCCGAGCACACGCTGGCGATCGACTGTCGAGGCGAGCCCCTGCACCTGCTGCACCAACTCGGCATGCGCCAGTTCGATCTGCGCCCGGGCCTTCTCATGACCAGCGGCGGCGAGCACCTTGTGCACCGCCAGTCGCGTGGCCAGTGGCTGGACGCCGGCATCCAGCGCCCCAGGTTCGCTGATCGAAGGCAGTTCCTGCAGCACCGTCTGCAAGGCCAGCGTCAGCTCGCCGCGGGCCGCCTGCGCTTCGGCCTGGCGCAGCCGCGCCGAAAGCGCATTGGGCGCCTCGCCGCGCTCGACGAAGTCGGCCTCGACGGCCACCCATTCGGCCAAGGCTGGGTCGTGCTCACCTGCCTCGGCCAACGCCCAGGCCTTCACGGCTCGCTCGCGCGCGAAGTGGGCGCGGTGCCCGATCCGCAGGTACAAGCCCAGGGCCTGCTCCGCATGCTCGAGCGCATGTGCCGCGTCGCCCTCGGCCAGGGCGAGCAAGGATGCTTCGCCGTGCGCCTGAGCCGCCTGATCCAGCAGCCCGATGCTCGACGCCAGGCGCAGACAGTTGTCGATGTGCAACCGCGCAGCTGCAAAGTCTGCATGCTCGCGCGCACAGTCGGCCAACGCGCCTTCGCAGAGCGCCTCCAGTCGTATCTCACCACAAGCACGTGCCTTCAGCGAAGCCTCCGACAAGGCGCGCATGCCCGCTGCGCTGTCATGGGTCTTGCCGTACAGCTCCACGGCAACGAGCAGCAGCTGCACCTCATACATGCCCTGGCTGCTGTCGTCACTGCGCTCGGCTGTCAGGCGTGCCCAACGCAGCCCCCTGTCCACCGCAAACTGTGCGCGTTCAAAGTCGCGCCGCACGATGGCCAGCCAGGCCAGTTCACCCCAGGACAGCGCGGCGTGCAAGGCGTCGTCGCAGCGCTCGCTGGCCTGCACCGCGGCCTCGGCCAGCGGCAGTGCGGCCGCGTAGTCGGCCAGCCGATCGGCGAGCAGCGCTCGCATTGACAGCACTTCGGCCATCAGCCGGTCGTCGTTCAACGACTGGGCAATGCGCCAGCCGTCGTCCAACGCCTCGTGTTGGGTTGCGCGATCGCCAACCACGTCGGCACTCCGGCTGCGGATCATCTGCAATTCAAAGCGCAGGCGCGCGTCAAGCTCGAAAGGCAACTGCAAGGCGCGCTGGCAATACAGCTCGGCCAGCGTGTTCGCGTGCCGCTTGCTCGCGTGCCGCGCGGCGCGCTTGAACCAGTCGAAGGCTCGCGCGAAGTCGCCGGCGCGTTCGTAGTGATCCGCGGTCACGGCGAGGTACTCGGCAGCGCGGTCACCCACGCGGTCTGCCAGCCAGGCGGCAGCGCGCGAATGGCCTTCGCGGCGCACCGAAGGCAGCACGGTGTCGTAGCTCACCTGGTGCAGCAGGTGGTGGTGGAAGCCCTCCTCCAGGCTGCCCTCGAATGCACTCGTCGGCCGGGGCTGCACCATGCCGCGCTGCACCAGCGCCGGCAGTTCGCGCGCCGCCTCGGCACGCAGGTGCGACAAGGCCTCGTCCCAGAAAACCGGGCCAACGATGGAAGCGGATTGCAGGGCCCGCCGCTCGGCTTCGCTCAGTGAATCGATGCGCGCCTGCAGCACGCCGGTAAGTGTGGGCGGCACGCGCGCTGCGCCCAGGCGCTGCTCGTCGACCCGCCAGCCCGCCTCGGTGACGACGATCGCGCCGTCGTCGGTCAGCATGCGGATGATCTCTTCGGCGTAGAAGGGATTGCCTTCGGCCTGCTCGTCGAGCAGCGTGGCCAACGCCGGCGGCACCACGGGCAGATGGCGCAGCAGGGCACGGGTGAGCTGCTCGCGCTGCGCGTCGGCCAGCGGCTGTAGGCAGAGCAGCTCATGCCGCGGTAGCCCCTGGCCCCAGTTGGGGCGGCGTTCGATGAGCTGCTGGCGCGCACCCATCACCGCGAGAAGAGGCCCTGTGGTCTGGGTAAACAGCTGGTGCATCGCATCCAGTGAGGCGTCGTCCGCCCATTGCAGGTCGTCGAGCAGCAGCACCACGGGTGAACCGTCGCTGGCGGCCATTCGCTGCAGCCACAGCGCCAACGCGGCCAACGCGCGGTCGCGCAGCAGTCGCGCATCGTTGCGCAAGCCCACCAGCTTGGGGTCGTCGCCGAAGTCGATGCCTACCAGCTGGCCCAGCGCTGCAGCCGGCGGGTCGCCCGGCTCGTTCAACCAGGGCAACAGGCCCTCAAGCAGCTTGGTGCGCGCCACCTCGGCGCCGTCGCTGTCGGCGATGCTCAGGCGCCAAGCGAGCAGTTCGCGCAGCAAGCCGTAGGGCTGCAAGAGGCTGGCCGGCTGCAACCGCGCCAGCAGCAGCCAGGCGCTGTGGGTGTGGGTGGCCAGCTGGTGCTGCAGCTCATGCAGCAGGCGGCTCTTGCCGATGCCGGGGTCGGCCAGCACGGTCAGGCACTGGGGCGACTGCGTCTCGCACACCGCTTCGAAGGAACGCAGCAGCTGCGTCAGTTCGTCGCTGCGGCCGACCAGCGGTGTTTCCTGCCCTTCGAAGCCGCGTGCGGGCAGACGAAACTGGCGCGGCTTGAGCCGCTCGACAAGCCAGCTGCGCATCGGCGCTTCCACGCCCTTGACGTTGATCGGCTCTTGCGGCTGTGCGTCGAACAGGCCGCGCACGAGGCTCCAGGTGTCGTGACTGATTCGCAGGCCGCCCGACGGCGCACTCTGTTCCATGCGCGCAGCAATGTGCACGGCCTGGCCGCGCAGCGTGTTGTCACCGTCCACGCCGCCGCCGCGCAAGACGGTGCCTGTGTGGATGCCTACCCGCACGCCAAAACCTGCATGGCCTTGCTTGAGCCTCACTTGTTCGGCCAGGCGTGTGCCCTCGGCGAGCAAGGCCAGGCCGCAGCGCACGGCGCGCTCGGTGTCGTCCTCGCGCGCGCCCGAGGCGCCGAATGCGGCCAGGAGGTTGTCGCCCGCGTACTGCAGCACTTCACCACCGTGCTCTCGCACCACGGCACTGAGCTGTTGCAGCGCACCGTCCAGCACGTCGTGCACGGTCTCCGGATCCAGTTTGCCGGCCAGCTGTGTCGAGCCCACCATGTCCAGGAAGAGCACGCTGACCTGGCGCAGTTGCTGTTCTGGCGCGCCGAGCGGCACCAGCGCGGCGAGGCGTGCGCGCAGCGGCGCCAACGCGACCTCGACCACGGCGTCACCGAGCATGGCGCGTTGGGACTCGAGGGCATCGATGGCCCCTTGCAGTGCGGCGAGTGGATTCGTGACCATACGTGATTCTGCGACGAATTCGACGTGGGTTTTAAACGCTCACCCGCAGGCCCACCAGCTCGGAAGCACATCCCTTTGCGCAACGCCATCAGGCGTCAGATCGCTGGCCGAGGGGTCGGCTCGTGCAGCACAGTTAACCAACGAAAACAGCCAACCGCCTCGCAGACGTTCACGCCTCACTCAAACGTGCGCGAGTCCTCAATCACCTTGCCATCATTCGGCAAGCTGCCCGGCGCCACCAGCACCACGTCGCCGCGCAGCTTGGTCACGTCTCGAATGCTGCGCGCCACGGCATCAACCAAACCTTCAACTTGAGTGGACGCTTCAACCCGCAGCGTCATGCGGTCGTTGCTCATTTCGCCTTCCACCACCAGCCGGGCACGGCCGAGTTCGGGGTGGCGGCGCAGCACCTCGGCCACCTGGCTGGGGTGCACGAACATGCCGCGCACCTTGGCGGTTTGGTCGGCGCGGCCCAGCCAGCCCTTGATGCGGGTGTTGCTGCGCCCGGTGGGGCAGGGGCCGCTGAGCACGGCGGAAAGGTCGCCCGTGCCGAAGCGCACCATGGGGTAGTCGGCGTTGAGCACGGTCACCACCACTTCGCCCACCTCACCATCCGGCACCGGGTCGCCGGTACCGGGGCGAACGATCTCCACGATCACGCCTTCATCGAGCACCAGGCCTTGGCGGGCGCTGGTTTCGTAGGCAATCAGGCCCACATCTGCCGTGGCATAGGCCTGGTAGCCGGCAATGCCGCGCTCGGCCAGCCAGTCGCGCACGCTGGGCGGGAAGGCTTCGCCGCTGACCAAGGCCCTATTGATCGACGTGATGTTGCTGCCCGCTTCCGCCGCTTTCTCCACCAGGATTTTCAGGAAGCTGGGCGTGCCGATGTAGCCCTGCGGCCGCAGGTCGGCAATGGCCTGCAACTTCAATTCGGTGTTGCCCACGCCGCCGGCAAACACGGTGCAGCCCACGGCCAGCGCGCCGGTTTCCATCATCGAGCCCGCTGGCGTGAGGTGGAAGCTGAAACTGCAATGCGCCAGCTCGCCGGCGCGAAAGCCCGCGGCGTATAGCGCGCGGGCCATGCGCCAGTAGTCAGGCGCCAGGCCTTCGGGTTCGTAGATCGGGCCGGGCGACTGGAACACGCGCCGTGCGCCGCTGTGAGCGCCCCGCACCATGCCTTGCCAGCCGATGTTGGACACGCCGCCGAACGGGTCCCAGCCGGTGGCCGAAGCGCGCGTGGCGTGCTGGCGCGCCAGCAGTTCGCCCTTGCGCAGCACGGGCAGCTTGGCCAGTGCCGCGCGGCTGGTGACGGTGTTGGCAGTCACGCCGGCCAACAGCTCGCCGAAAGTTGCGCTGCGCTGTGCGGCGGCCACTTGAGCGGGCAGGGCGGCCATCAGCGCGGCTTCGCGTTGAGTGGCTGCGCGGCGTTCCAGGGTGTCGTAGAAGTCGTCGCTCATGGCTGCGTGCCGCGGTGCATCGGCTTGGTGCTGTTCATTCTTCGCTGTCCCAGCGGGCAAGCCGCTTTTTCACTTCGTCGATCAATTTGCGGGTGTCAGGGCTGGCCTTCAGTTCACGGCTGTCCCACTCGGGGGTCAAGGCCAGGCGGCGCGCCAGGCGGGCTTGAATGGCCGCACCGGCCACGGTCAACTCGACGACAGGTTTGCCGCGCAGCTCAAACCGCGTGCCGCGCTCGGCTAACTTCAGGTCGCGCAGGGCACGTTTGATCTGGGACAAAGCGTCTTCAGGGCGAAACGGTGGCACATCCAAGCCCCAGTCGTCGCTCATGACAATTCCCGCGAGCCTAAGCAGCCAGCGTCAAGCCAACCAACGCTTGCGCCGCTTGTAGCTCTTCACGTCTTTAAAACTCTTGCGGTCGCCACCGCCCATGCCGAGGTAGAACTCCTTCACGTCTTCGTTCTCACGCAGCAAAGCGGCTTCGCCGTCCATCACCACACGGCCGTTTTCCAGGATGTAGCCGTAGTCGCTGTAGCGCAGCGCCATGTTGGTGTTCTGCTCGGCCAGCAAGAAGGTGACCTTCTCACGTTGATTCAGATCCTTCACGATCTCGAACACTTCTTCCACGATCTGCGGCGCCAGGCCCATGCTGGGTTCGTCAAGCAACACCATCTTCG
>JANMYI010000417.1:0-23460 GCA_031381955.1 Burkholderiales bacterium | reverse complement strand
GAGCACCATGCCCGACAAAAAACCGTCCAGCGTGGCCTTCAGCGCGGCGCGCACCCGCGAGTTGTTGAGCCGGCCGATATAGGGGTTGCTGCCCAGCCGCACGCCGGCCTTGGCGAAATCGACGATGCGCCGCACCGAGATTTGCTTGAAGGCGCCGGTGTCGGTGGAGATGCCCTTCAGCGCGCGGATGCCGAAACTCTTGGTCAGCAACAGCACGCGGTTGTTGAGCAGGTTCTTCTGCTCGGCGCGGGTGTAGTCGCGGGTCAGGTTGGCGACGGCCAAGTCTTTGTTGGTCAGGCTGATGTGCGGCGCCAGCGTGGCCATGCGCCCAGCCACCAGGGCGGCGGCGTAGGCCGGCGGCAGCTTCACGCGCTTGTCAGCCAGGCCGACCAGCGCCGGGTCGTCGGCCACGATGCCCGGCGCCACCAGCACCAGGCGCGGGTTGCTGGCGGCGGCCACATCGTTGGTCACCAGGTCAGCCGGCACGTCGGTCGATGCACCCATGAAGGCGATGCGTTCACGCCCGTCGTTTTCGGTTTCTTCCAGGTGCGCCAGCATGGTGGCCGCGGCGCCGCGGGCATCAAAGCCGGCCGCCACCACGATGTTCACCGGCTGCGGCACCAGCAGCGCCAGGCCGGCGGCCAGTTCGGTGGCCGTGGCCGGCACGCCGTCGGGCCCGCCGATGTTGCCGCCCGTTGCGGCCACCACGGTCACCACTGCGCCACCGCGGCTGCCATTGGCCAACCCCGTGGCCGCGACCAGACGGCTGCCTTCGTTGATGGCATCAAACAAGGCCCCGGCATTGGCGCCGCTGAACACTTCGCGGGTGCGGCCCATCGTCAAGGTGATGGTCGGCGCCTGGCCGCTGGCCGCGGGGCTGAACGTGGCGGTGATGGCGTTGGCCCAGGTGCCGGGCGACACCGCGGTCAAGGTGAACAGCAGCGCCTCGGCGGCGGCGTTCACGGCCCAGCTCATGCGCTGCATCGTGGCCCCTGCGGCCAGGTTGGCCACGCGCACGGCATACACCGTGCTGCCGCCACCGCGGAACACCTGTTCCAGCGTTCGGGTCAGCGTGAGGTGTGGCGTGGCCGCGGGGTTGGCGGGGAAGGCGTCGGTGCTGCCAAAGGTGTCCACGGCCTCTTGGTAGCTGCCCAGGATGACGACCTCGCCTACCGGGCCACGGCTGGCGGTGCCGACCACACCGATGTTGCCGGTGTTGATGCCGCCCACGCCGATGAGACCCTCAGAGCGCACCTCGATGTAGGTGCCCGGCAGGATCATTTCAGAGATGACTTCGCTCATTGCACTTCTCCTTCAATTGCGTCGAGGGCTCGGTTTGAAAGGGGCTGGCCAGGGGCCTGGCAGCCTCGGGGGGTGTGGGTCATGGAAGGGCCTGCGTGTGTTCAGTGGTCAACGAGGTGGTGATCGCGCCGCTGGCCGGCTCGACCGCTGTGGAAACCAGGTGCGAGGTGATCGGAATGCGGCGAATCACGCCGCCGGATGAATCAGCCCGGTCGATCACATGTTCATATTCGAAGCTGTAGGCCAGCTCGCGGCTGCGCGAATCGGCCAGTGCCGGCTGGGCTGCGCCAACCGCCGACACCGACAGCAAGGCCACTTTGCGCAGGCCGGCGGGCAGCGCCGGTTCATCGGCCATGGCATCGAGCAGTGCGGCGGAAAGCGCCAGCACATCGGCCGCTGAGGCGGCGCGCACGGCCAGGGTCAGGCGCCCGGCAATGGGCGTGCTGCGGCGTTCCCATTGCCCGAGGAAGTAGGTGGCCACGACCAGGCCCGTGGCCGGCAAGGCCGCACCGAACAGCAGCGTGCCGACGGCGGCGTCGGGCTGCACCTCGGCCGCGCCGGGCGCAACGTTCACCACCGTGCGCGCCACACCGGCCACGCTGACTTGCAGATCGGCCGCCGACAAGGCCGCGTCCAAGCCATCAGCGCGCACCCAGCCGCCATGCGGCAGCACCAGCCGGCGCCGGTCTGCGCTGAGCAAGTTGAAGCCGGGTTCGGCCGGCAGCACCGGGTTGGCCAGGTCGATGCTCGCGGTGACGGCCAAGGCCCCGGTCATGGCCGCAGCGCGCTCGCCCAGGCCCGCGCCCAGGCGGCGCAGTTCGGGCAGCGCCATCACCAAGGCCGGCAACTCGGCGGCCACCGTGGGTTCGGCCGCCCCCAGCAAGGCCGCTGCCGGCAGCAGCAAACCGGGCCGCGCCAGGTGGTTGGCCAGCGCGGCGAGCAGGGCTGTTTCAGCGCTCATGACTGCCCCTCGTCGCGTGGGTACACGCGCCGATCCCCCGTGGGGATCGCGGGCCGGCTTGGGGCGGCCCGGCGCTCGGCCCGCCTCGTGGGAAGTGACGCAAGGTGTCTCATGAACTCACCGCCCGCAGCACCCGCAAGGCCGCGTTGTCAGACTGGAACAGGTTGCCGAAAAAGGCCCAGAATTTATCGACATCGGTGATCTGGCCCAAGGGCGGCGGTGCGTCTTGCCCGTCGGCACTTTCAATCAAGGCCACCAGGGCGATCGACTTGTGCGTGGCCGTGGGCGCCGGGTCAGCGGGGTTGGTCAACACCACGTGGGCCAGCGCCGTGCCGCCGGCCGGCACGTTGACCGTGAGGAAGGGTGCCGCAGCGGGCGTCAAGGGGTTCCAACTCACTGGCGCAAAGCTCGGCGCGCCCAGGGCGTCGAGGCCGAGCGACCACACGTGCACGCGCGCATCGGCCGCGGCCAGCCCGGGGTTGTGAACGCGCACATAGACGTGGCTGACGCCGCCGATCAAGACCCGGTCTTGCGGCCGCGTGCTCAACAGGTCGCGCAAGGCCAGCGCGGGGTCGGCCGGCTCGGCCTGCACGACGATGATGTCTGGGCTGCGCCCGACAAAGGCCACATTGCCCAGGCGGGCGTTGTCGTCAACACCGTCGCGGATGTTCAGCGTGGTGGGGCGCCGGGCGCGCACCGGCACCACGCGCAACGCGGCGCGCCGTTCTTGCGCAATGAAGGCTTGCAAGCTGGTGCCGGCGGCCAGCGCGGGCAAGGCGTCGCCGGGCGCGCTGCACAGCGCCACCAAGGCGCACTGGGCGGCCCCGGCGGCCAGCTCAACCGGGGGCCGCCAATCGAAGCGAACCACCCGCGGCTCATAGGCCTTGAGCAAGTCAATGCGCCGCGCTGTCGCCACCCGCCGCCAAGGGCTGGCGCCACTGGGGTTGAAGTCGGGTGGCGCCACCAGCGTGGCGGGGTCGGGCAAGCCGGCGGGCATGGAATTGACCGCGGCCGGCGGGGCACCGCCCAGCAGCACCGGCGCGGCCACGGCGGCCGGCGCAAACAGCAAATGCACATCCACCGCGGCCAGGTCGTCGCTGCCCACGTTGTGCACCTGCACGTACACCGCCTGCGCCGCCAGCGGCACCAGGTCATCCACCGGCATGCGCTCGTCAAACTCGACGCCATCCACTTCGTCATCAAAAAACTCGAACGGCGCACTGTCGATGCGGATGTCAAAGGCATGCGCGTGATCCAACCACACCGCGCCGGGCGGCAAGCGCGGGTCGTCAGGAATGGGCGGTGGAAACGGCCGCGGAAAGCTGCGGCCGTCTTCAAGCAGGGTTTGCCGGATCATCAGCCGCTGGCGCGGTGCACCGGCCAGATCGCAGTCCCAAATGCCGCGCCCGAAGGTGGCCACGCGCAGCCGGCGCGTGCCGGGCAGCACTTCTAGGTCGTTCACCAACGTGGCCGGCAAGGCGCTGGGCGCGGCGCCATTGAACGGTTGCCAATGCACATCGGGCACAGCCGGCGCGGCCGGCGCCGCCGCGGGCAGCGCCAGGGCGCGGTAGACGCCGGCCAAGGTGCCTGCGTAGAGGTCGATGCCACCGGCGTGAACATCGAACTTCACGCTGGTGATGGGGCCGGGCGGCAACGAGTCGGTGTCGGCGCCGAACGCTGGCGCGGCCCGTGTGCGCGGGAAGCTGATGTCATGCCACAGGGCGCCGCGGTTGTAGCTTAAGAACACCCTGCCTTGCAGCCGCGCCACGACCTCGACCATGCCCACGGCAGCCCCCACAGGCGTGACCGTGTTGTCTAGATTCACGGTGAAGCTGTGGCCCACCACAAAGGGCCCGCCTGAAAACCCCAACACCAAGCCGGCGGCCGGCAATTCAACCGCTGCGGCAGTGGCCTGCGCGGCTTGCACGGGCAGCCCGGCAACCTGAAAGGTGAACGCGGCCACGCCCGGCGCGCCGGCCACGCTGATCACCACCGTCACCAGCGCGGCAAACGCCGGCAGCACCTGCAAGCCCGCCGCGGCGGCGCCCCCGCCAGCACTGACCACCCCATTGGTGGCCAGGAACCAGCGGTTGCCCACGGCATAGGCCGCCGCGGGGAAGGCTATGAACAAACCCGTACCCGGCAACTGCGTGAGCGCCGCGCTGGTGTTGAGGTTGGCCGAGAAGCGGCCGGGGCCGATGCCATTGAAAAAGCGCACCTGAAACTGCGCCACGCCAGGGGCGCCGGCAACGCGGATAACGATTTGGCAAGAGCGGTCGGCCTGCGTCGCCGCCACGGCCACCATGGCCGGGTTGGTGGGGTGGATGGCAAAGCGCGTGGCCGCGTGGCGTTGGCCCGCCACCGAGGGCAAGGCGGCAACGGCCGCCCAGGCGTTGGCCGCCAGGGCCGGGCTGGGCGCGTCGTTGCTGTGAAAAATGCTGCCCGTGCTGGTGCCTACCCAGCCTTCGACCAGCAGCGGCGGCGCGGCGGGCACGGGCCCGAAAGCCAGCGCCGTGGCGGTTTCACCCACCTCGGTTTGCGCCGCCGCCCCTGGCAAGGCCAGCGCAGTGACCATGGCCACGGGCAGGCCCGCCGCCGGCGCCGGCAAGGGCGTGGGCGGTGGCGCCACGGCCACGGCCACGGGGAAGGTGGCGGTGCCGGCGGCGTTGATATCGGCCGTCCAGCTTTGCATGCCGCCGCCGGCGTTTGCCGGGCGCGGGTCGAGCTCAACGATGCCCACAAAGGGCCCGCCCAGGTTGGGCGTGTTGAAGCCGAACGAAGGGTAGCTGTCAACCCGCACGCGCAGCAGCGGGTCGGGCAGCGGCAGGTCGTTGATGACGCGGCTTTGCAGCACCAGGTCGGCACCCACGCCGAGCGATGCCGTCACGGTGGTCAGGTTCATGGCGCCGTTTTGGGTGGCCAGAAACTGCCTGGGGTTGCCGGGGTGAATGGCGATGCCGCCGCCATCGGCCCAGCCACAGCGGTACCAGGTTTGGCCGCCATAGCTGACCCATGAGCCGTTGTCTTGCAGGCCGCCCGCGCTCATGAAGCCCAGTGCCGGCAGCAGGTGCACCGCGAGGTCTTGGAACTGCCCAGCAATGATGCCGTGGCTGCGCTTGCGCCAATAGCCCGGGCCCACCGCATCAGCGCGCGAGACGTCGCGCGCCATGGAAATGCCGCCGTCGTTGCCGATCCACAGTTTGCGCCGGTCTTGATGGTCAAACAGCGCCACGTGTTGATCGGCATGCTGGGTGTGGTCGCCCAGGTCGTAGTTCGGCCATTCCAGGATGGGCGTGAAGTTGGCGCCGCCGTCGCTACTCAAGGCCACGTTCAAGGTGCCGCAGACCACGATGGCCGGGTTGACTGGGTGGGCCTCCAGAATCATGGAGTAATCGGCCTGGCCGTTGTCGGTGGCCGGCATCGCGCCTTGCAGGTTCCAGTTGTCGCCGTTGTCGGGGCTGGAGAAGACTGTGGTGGCAAGGTTGTTGACGTCGCCGAACACGACGTACAAATGACGTGGCTGCTGCCGGCACTGCGCCAACAGCACGCGGCCAAAGGCGGCCGGAAACGGCGCCGCGCCAAGTGCCACCGTTGGCGCGGCGTCCCAGGCCACGGTGTTGGCGCTGCGGTCATAGCGGCCGCGAAACACACCCACCGCCTGCACCGCCAGGTGCAGGATCAGGTAGCGCGCCACACTGCGCCCGCCCAACACCACGGTGGTGGCGTCGCGCGGGTCGCGTGCCACGCGTAAGTCGGTGGCATAGGGCGGGTAGTCGGCAAAGTTGTCGGTGGCGCCGAGCAAGGCGAAGGTGGTCAGCGCGGGTGCAGCGGCCGGCACGGCCAGCGGCGGCACGGGCGGGAAGTCGCGCACCCATTGCGCCACCACCGGCGTGCCCGTGGCGCGGCAACGCCACAGGCCGGTTTGTGAGGCGGCCCAGAATTGCTCGGGGTCGTCAGGGTCGGTTTCGATGCGGGTGTAGCGCAAGGCCGAGCCGGGTACCGCCGTGGCCGGTGTTTCGCCGGCCAGCGGTGCGCGCGCCAATTGTTCGAAGGTGGCCTGGCCGTTGGCCTGCACGGTGACGCGGTACACGCCGTCACCCGATGGGTGGCCGGGGCGGCGCTCGCCGGTGCCCAGGTACAACGTTTGGCGCTGCTGCGCCGGCATGGCCAGCGCACCGACCGGGAAGTTAAACGAAGCCGGCCCGATGTGGGCCCAACTGTCGCCGCCATCGGTGGTGCGCCACAGCCCGCCGTGCGCGCTGCCGGCGTACAGGGTCAAGGCGTTGTCGGGGTCTTGCACCAGGCTGACGATGCGCCCGCCCACGTTGCGCGGCCCCACGCAGACCCAGGGCACCGCCACCCCAGCCGCGCGTGCGCGCTGGGCATGGGCCACGGCCGCGCCCACGCCCGCGGCGTACGACACTTCTGACGTGGTGCCCAGGCTGTTCTGCGCCGCGCGCTCGCTGACGCGGTCTTCGCGGGAGTTCACGGTGGCGGCCATGGCGTGATCAGGGCGCGACAGGCGCCGCGGGCGGCGTTTGATCCAGCACAAAGGCCAGGGCGCGGCCGAGTGTGGCGTTGCCCGGCATGCCGGGGCGGAAGGGCGCTGCATCGGCGGCGTCGTTGCCTGGCAGCTCGCTCATTTCAAGCCAGCCGCGCAGCAGCGGCAGCCAGCCAACCTGCCGCGCGGTGGCGTCACCATCGGGCGCCAAGGAGCGCCAGCCATTGGGCACGGCGCCCATGGCGAAGTCGGCGCCGTCGGGGGCGCCGCCCTTTTCGTCGACCGCTGCGCCCAGCACCAGCATGCGCCATTCGTTGACGCGGCGTCTATCAAGATTCCAGTTGCGAAAGACCTGGTAGCTTTTGTTCAGGCTGGTCTGCGCGCCGAACTTCGACTTGTCGCGCTCACTGTCGCTGAGCAAATGTCTCACCGCGCCCAGGCACAGCAAGGCACCCAGGTCAGCCGCTTCGTTCATCAGGGCCTGGCCGGAAAACAGCGTGTCGTCTGGGCTGGCCAGGTAGGTGTACAGGTTGGCGTCAGCCGCGGCCACGCGGCCAAAGGGCACGCTCGGCGCGGCCGGGCTGCCGGGGTTGCCGGCTTGCAGTGGCGCGTCGAGCCGGCGGTTAAGCGTGAGCATCGTGTCGTTCAACACCTCGTTGACGATGCGCCTTTGGTTGGGCCCGCCCACGGGTTGCAGTTCGATCTCGTCGCCCGGCTTGAAAAACGCGCCGAGTAGCGGCGCGCCTGCGCTGGCCTGCAGCAGGTTGTGGAACAGGTTGGAGCTGACCGACTGCAATTGCCAACCGGCCGGTGTGGTCTCAACGCCGGTGAGCGGGCGCACGACGCGCCGCCAGACACCGCTGATGGCGCCGGGCAGCGGCGTGACCAGGCGCAACTGGGTGTCGCTCAACACCGCGGCCACCACGCGCCGGGCGCTGCCGCCGGCGCTCAGGTCGGCGTCGATGACATCGCCCTCTTGCATGAACTCGCTCAAGCGCGTGGCCGAGCCGGCTGGAATGCTGAGCAGCCGCGCGTCGCTGACATCGACCGCCAAGACGCCTTGGCCCAGCACCGGTGTTGCCGGGTCGCGCAGGTCGCCGCCCTGCGGGCCGTCGCGCTCGAACAGCACGGCCTTGGCCCGGCGCGGCGCGGCCTGCACAACGTAGGCACTGCCTTCGCTGTCACCCAGTGGCTTGGCCAACGCGGCCTGGGTGTTGTGATCGGCCAGCGCGCCGCGGTCGTCGCCATGGTCGGCGAACAACAGGCCGGGTGGCAACAAGGCGGCCTCGGCCGCTGCATGCTCGGCAAAAAACAGCTTGGCCTCCAAGCCAGGCTGGCCCGCCGCGTTGGTGACCACGGCCTTCATTTGGACGGCCAGATCCACCAGCAACATCGGCGCGGCCGGCGCAAAGAAGGTGCGCGTGGTGGCGCCGAAGCGGAACTCCAGGCGGTCATAGCGCGCCAGCACCGTGGGTGCACCGCCGCCGGGCCACCACAGCTTGAGCAAGGGGCGCCGGTCAGTCGGGAAGTAGCGCGCCGCGGGGGAGGTGGTGTCGTCAAGCGGGCCAGCAAAGGACAGCGCGTTTTCGTCGATCAATTGCACCGCCGACGGGCCCACCAGTTGGTTGGCACTGCTGCCACCGGGCAGTGCGACCAAGCCCGTGTCCAGCGTGCCGGCCGGCCGCTGCGGCACCGGCGCGGCCACGTATCGCATCAACAGTGCCGTGCCCATCCAAAACGCGCCCAAGATAAGGAACCACAACAGCAGCCAGCCCGCAAAGGCGGCGCCATCGCCGTCATTCAAGGCCTGCGGCCCTTTGTGCAGGAAGGCCCAGAACAAGAGCACGAAGACCAAGCCCAGCCCCAGGTGCGACAGCGCTGCCAGGGCCAGCAACCAGCGCCGCGGGTTGTCGGCGTTCACCTGGGTGAGCGTGTACACCAGGCTGGCGATTTCCAGCACCAGCGGCAGCGCGAACAACAGCGGCCACTTGGCCTCGAAGCCCGCCGTGCCCAAGGTGGCAAAGAACAGCACGCCCGCCACCAACTGCACGGCCGAAGAGACCCAACTGAAGATCACCGGCCCTTCAGCGCCCAACGCGCTGAGGTGCAGCCCCAGGGTGTAGCTCAGCGGTACCACCGAGCCCAGGGCAAAGGGCAGCATGAAGCTTTCAAACAAGCCCGCCGCCGCGTCATGCCCAGCCGGCGGGCTGTCACGAAACTGGTTGCGCGCATTGGGCAGCGCCGCCGCCACCGGCAGGGCCACCAGTGCCGGCAGGTACATGCAGGCGGTGAAGCCCATCCACTGCGGCAGGCCCCAGGTGTGCCCCATGCCCAAGGCCATTCTGAAGCTGCGGTAGCCGTCCTCGAGCAAGGCCGCACTCAGCAGCGGCGGCGCATGTTCGGTGCGCATGGCCTCGTAGGGCGCGCCGCCTTCGCGTTTTGCGCCGGCGCCGTACACGGCTTCGAGCGCTTCCCGGAACGCGGTGTAGAACGCGCTGGGCACCAGTGCCGGTTCGGGCCACCAGGTGTCGACCTCGTGCCCGGTGGCCGGCGCGCTGGGCGCGAACATCAGGCTCAGCACCTCGGCCTCGATGGCCGAGATGACTTGGCCGCTGGTCAGCTTGGGCCGGCCCGGCACGCCCAGCTTGGCTTCCAGCGCATCGACATAGGGCGCTGAGACGACATCGGTGGCGATGTGGCAGCAATGCCCGAGCACCACGCTGCGCATGCGCGCCAGCGTCTCGTCGCGCAGCGCTACGCTGGCGCCGTTGGCCGCTGCCGCGGGCACCACGCGGCGCCAGAACTCGAGCACGAAGTCGCTGCTGTAGGCCAGGGCTTGTTCGTGGTGTTCGTCGGGAGTGCCTTTGTGCAAGGTGTCGCGCAGCCAACGCTGCAAGGGCGCGTACTGGGCTGAGAAGGCGGTGAATTCCGGCCCCACGGCGCCCAGGAACAGGAACTTCGAGACCTGGTCGCCCTGCGCCGGGCCGTACAGGCGCACCGGCGGCTGCACCGTGGGTTGGCTGGCATCCATGGCCACCAAGGCCCGGTCGGCCAGGTAGGCGAGCTGGCGCTCCAGGTCGGTGGCGGTGGGGCGGTTCTCGATCTTGTCGCGCAAGGCGGAACGAATGCGCCGCAGGCGGTCGCGTGTGAGCAGGGCAACGGCGGCGTAGGTGATGGGGCCGGGCATGTCGGGTGCCTCTTACAACGTCACCGAAACCGAACCGCCGCCTGCGCTGCCGCCGCCGCCCGCCGGCAGCGCATCTTGCAGCCGCTTGAAGCTGGCCACCGTGTCGTCAAGCCCGCTGTCCACCTGTGCGGCAATGACGTCGAGTTGGTCAAACACCGGGCTCAACAGGCCGCGCGGGTCGAGTTGGCGCACTTGGCTCAGGATGTGGTCGTAGATCTCCAGCGGCACCTCCAGCAGCAGCTCAAGGTTGAGCTTTTCGAGCACGCGGGCAACCAGCTCTTGCAGGTTGCTCAGGATGGCGGCGATCTCATCAAGCGGGTCGTGGTCGATCAGCGCGGTCTTCAGCTCGGCAAAGGCCTGCAACGGTTCGGCCAAGAGCCGCTCGGGGCTGAGCGCCAGGATCTCACTGCGCGCCTGTTCGACGATGCCGTCTGCGGCCTGCACCAACGGGGTCAGGTTGACCGCATCGAGCAGCGCGCGCAGGTCGGCCGTGGCGGCCTTGAGCGGGTCGATCACGGCATCAAGCAAGTGCGCCAGGCGCCGGTGCAGGGCGGCGAAGATGGGCATCACCAGGCCCACCAGGCGCTCGGGCGGCGCGGCGGCCAACAGCGTTTGCAGCACCGCCCCCACGCTGAGTTCGCCTTCGGCCAAGCCCAGGGCACGGAACAGCGCGCGCAGCTTTTCGCGCAGCGGCGCGAGCGGTTCGAACACGCTGCGCAAGGCGGCGGCGCCGGTGTCGGCCTCGGAGAAGCCGGAGCGCATCAGGCCTTCGGCCAGGCTGGCGGCCTGGGTGAGCGCTTGCAGGTAGCGCGCGCGGTTGGCCGCCAGCTCACCAAAGATGTCGGCGCTGGCCAAGGTGGGCAGCAGGGCCACCAGCGTGGCGCGCTCGCTCGAGCCAACGGGCAAGCGGCCCGCCAGGCCCTGCGCGGCCGCGCGCAGCGCTGCAAAGGGGCCGTTCAAGGCGGCGCCGGCAGCGCCCGGGTCCACGCGCTCAACCAGGCTTTGCGCACGGCCCAAGGCGGCGCTGAAGGCCGCGCTGCGTTGCGCCAGGGCCGCACTGGCGGCATTGACTTCGGCGCTGGCCAACCAGCCCAGCACCGCGGCGAAACTGGCGGGTTGAATGCGCCGGCCCGTGGCCCCCAACATGCCGGCCACCACCACGCCCAGCCCGGCGCCGGCGTTCAGCGCGGGAAAACGTTGCAGGGTGGTGTTGATTTCATGCAGGGCGCCTTCGAGCGGGGCTTGCAGGCCCAGTGGGTTGACGCGCTCAAGCAGCGTCAGCGCTTGCGTGCGCAATTCGTCTAATGAGCTGTCCCACTGCTCCAGACGAATGGCCTGGATGACTGACTCGCGGGCTTGGCCAATGGCCTGCTGCACGGGGGCAATGGCCTGCGCCACGGACAGTGAATCGAGCGCTTGCGTGATCTGGCTGAAGGCCGCGTTCAGCGGCTGCAGCAGGGTGTTCAAGTCGAGTTGCGCCAGCGCGCCGCGCACGCTGTCCAGGGCATCACGCACCGGGGTCAGGGTCAAATCAGGTTCCAGGGCACGCACTTGCGTGGCCAGGTCTTCCAGCGCTTGATCCACCTCACCCAGCAACTGGCGCGGGCCGTTTTCTTCCACCACCGTGAGCAACGCCTGGAACTTCAGGTGCACGGTTTCAATCGCGGCGTCGAGGTCGTCGCGCAAGGCGAAGCCGTGATCGGGCGTGATGCCCAGCGTGTTCTTGATCTCACCTGCCGTGGCATCGGTGTCAACCGCCTTGATGGGTTGCACCAGGGCGTCGACGTCGGACTTCATCGACTCGGGCAGCAGGTTGAACGGCACGGCGCCCACCACACCGGCCGCGGCGTCGATGGCGCTGACCGCCGCGTCGAAAATCGGTTTCATTTGCGCCTGGGCCAGCACGTCGGCAAAGCGCTGCACCTGCTCCGCCACGGCAGCCATGGCGGCGTCCAGATCAAGCTGTTCAACGGCGCTTCTGGCGTCGCCGAAGAAGGCGTCGATCTGCTGCTTGAAAGCGTCCAGCGCCGCATCAACCTGGCCCAGCGCCGCGCCGGCCGCATCGGCGGCGGCCTGGAGTGCGGCTTCGATCTGCAAGACCAACTGCCGCACGGCGTCGAGTGCTTGGGCGATGGGTGCGACGAAAGTTTGAATCACGCCCACCAATTCATCGAGCGGCAAGGCCGCCACCGCCGCGCGCACTTGGTCGAGCGCCGCGCGCAGGCCGGCCAGCACCGCGTCGATCAGGCGCTGCAATTCGCGCAGCGGTTGGGTCAAGGTGCGCAGGCCATCGCTCAGCGGCAGGCTCACGAAGTCGAGGTTCAGCGTGTCAAGCGACGCTGCCAGACCCGCCACCTGGGTTTGCGCCGCGGCCAGCAGCGCAGCCAGGCCGCCGGCCGGTGAGCCTGGGGGCGTGAAGGCCAGCACCGGCGCCAGCAACCCCGCCAACGCAGCGGCGACACGGCGCGCCGGTGCGGCATCGGCCAGGTGGATCATGGCGCGGCCAGCATCGATTTCGCTTTGCAGCCGCGCCACGTCAAGGTAAGCCAGGGTGGCCTCGTCCATGGCCAAGCCAAAGGCAAAGCGCTCGCGCAGTTCAGCCAGTGATTTGGCGGCGGCGACCAGCTCCAGCACGAGCGCTGCCACGGCCGGGCTATTGGCTGTGTTGGCCGGGTTGGCCGGGTTGGCCGCATCCACCGCGGCCAAACGCTGCGCCAAGCCGGCCGGCCCGCTGCCCAATGCTCTGAGCAGGGCGGCTTGCTGCTGCGCCAGCACGCTCGGGTCCAGGCGGGTGCTCATCAGGGCCGAGAGTTGTTGTGCTTCAGCCAACACCGTTTCCAGGCACATCAACCCGCCCAGGATCTGCGTGGCGCCTTCCACGCCGCGCAGGATGTCGAGGAACGGAAAGTCGGCGCCAGCGCCGCTGACATCAAGCTGGGGCAACAACGCTGCCAGGAGCTGCTGCACCACCTGCCCCTCAGGGGCGGCGCGCAGCAGTTCGGCCACGCGCAGCAAGGTGGCGGCATGGCCTCCCACGCCGGGGCGGCTGAGTTCGTCACGCAGGCGTGCCAGCACCTGTTCAAACAGCGCCGGCACGTCATTGGCGGCGATTTGATCGGCCAGCGCGACGATGGCTGTGAGCGGTTGCAGCACCGCTCCAACGCCGGGCAGCGCCGCCAGCGCACCCGGAATGCGGCCGGCCAGTTCAGCCACCGCCGCGGCCACCGGCGCCGCATTCACCGCTCCTGCCGAGCCGGTGATCGCCTGCAGTTGCTGCGGGTTCAGCGGCACCGTGATGACGCCCAACTGGCCCGATGGCGCCTGCAACTGCGTGACCAGGCCGTTGCCCAACGCACGGCAATCCAGGCCGGTGCTCAGGGTTGCGCTCAAGCCCATGGCGTCAACTGAACAAGTCGTCGAGCGGCGTCAACAACTCGCCTGCCGAGGCCAAGGTGTCTTTCAGGCTTTGCGCCGCCGTCTCGACCGGGCTGAGCAAATCGCCGATCTGCGGCACGGCGCCCAGCAGGCCGGGCAGGTCGAGCAGGTCCAGGCCCAGATCGACATCGAAGCCGAGATCGGCGTCCACATCCAGGCCGAAATCCGCGCCAAAGCCCGGTGGTTCCGGTGGCTCGGTGTATTCGCGCAGCACCAGCCGGTAGCGAAATTCCTCCGGCCGCGCAGCGCTTTCTTCGAGCGTGAACGAGGTGATCAGCACCTGTTCGAGTTCGCTTTCATTCACGATGTCGGCCACGAAATCGACCGGCTCGCCGGCGAAGAACTGGCCGCGCAGTTCCTTCAGAAAATCATCGCGCGCCTGGTCGCCGGAAAGCGAGCCAAAGAGTTCAACTTCAAGCGCGTCGCGCCCCAGGTCTTGATGCAGGTCACCCGACAGCCCGGGCACCGGCAGCACCGCCAGGCGCCGCGATTCACGGCTGGCGATGCCTTCGATGTGAGGCACTTCCCAGCGGCCGATCATCGGGCGCACGAGCATGTTTGGCCTTCAATCGCTACGCGCCGGAAGTGGTTGCGCCAGGCGCTTGAGGCCCTGCACGGCCGCATCAAAGACAAACCACGTTGCCAGGAAGGCTGCGCATTCGAGCGAGAAGCTGTGGAACTTGTAGAACAGCTCGGCCACCAGCCAGGCCGCGGCCAGGGTGGGCAGTTGTTCGGCCAGCAGGCGGCGCAACGGCAGTTCGCGCAACAAGGTGAACATCGATCAGCACTCCGCGAAACTGGCGCGCCGGCGCCGGGAGGCTGACTGTTACAAGCCCGGGCCGGCCCTCCTATCCCTAGGCCGCATGCGCGTAATCACCGATTCCAGAACATCCCGCTGCACAGGGGAACATGCCTTTGCACAGGGAAACCGGCGGCTGCAGCGGCGCGCTGCGCGAGCCGCGGCGCGCATCCCCCTCTTGGGGGGCGCGTTCGGCGCTCAGGCGTCGGCGGCGTAGACGATGAAGCCTTGGTGCTGGGCCAGCTTGTCGTAGAGCAACCGACCCGCGGCGTTGCTTTCGTGCGTTTGCCAGTACACGCGCTTGGCGCCGGCCAGGCGGGCTTGCTCGATCACGCCCTGGATCAGCGCGCGGCCCACCCCGCGGCCGCGCTGCGCCGGCGCGGTAAACAGGTCGTTCAGGTAGCACACGGGCTCGATGCGTGTGGTGCTGCGGTGGAACAGGTGGTGCGCCAGGCCGACGAGCTGGCCGTCGCTTTCGGCCACCAGCGCGTGCACCGGCTCGGCCGCATCGAAGAAACGCTGCCAGGTGGTGGCGGTGACGTCCTCGCCCAGCGCGGTGGCGCCGGCGCGGCCATAGAAGGCGTTGTAGCCGTCCCAGAGCGCTCGCCAGGCGGGCAGGTCGGTGGGCGCGAGGGGGCGAATGAGTGGTGGGGTATGCATGGCGGGCTTGGCGAGGTGAGAGCCGCGAGCGTAGCCGTTGTGATCGCGTTCACCATGGCCGCGCTCACCACCTCGACGCCCCGGCTGGCACCAAGGCACATTCGCGCGCCCACCGCACGCTGGCGGGGCAATGAAGAGTTGGCCAGGGGGCCGGCGCGCGATTGAGAATCTGCCGTCATGGCGGTCAATTCCAGTAAATTTGACGACACCCTGCCGCGCTTGAGCGTGGCTGGGTTCGCCGCGGCGTGGCTGTTGTTCTGGCTGCTGATGGCCACCGTGGCGGTGCGCGACCACTTCATGCGCGGGCACACGGATCTGTGGCGTCCCTTGTTTTGGGAAGGCAGCTCAGCCTTGGTGGGCACACTGATGGTGGCAGCGCTGTGGCGCTGGCTGCACCGCGCTGACGGCTGGCTGCACCGGCCGGCGCGCTGGTTTGCTGCCGGCCTGGCCTGCCTGCCGCCGGCTGCGCTGTTGTTCGTGGTGGGCACCTATGCCTTGCGCCACGCGGTGTATGCCGGCTTGGGCCTGCGCTACACACATGAGCCTTGGGCCGCGGTGTTTCTGTATGAAGGCCTGAAGTTCAGCCTGTTCTACCTGCTGTTTGCCGCGGTGGTGTTCGGTGTGCGCAGCCACGCGGCACTGGCCTCAGCGCGCTCGCGCATTGCGCACGAAAGCGCCTTGGCGCAGCGCGCGCAACTGCTGCAACTGGCGCAGCAAATCGAGCCGCATTTCCTGTTCAACGCGCTGAACACCATTGCCGCGGCGGTGCACACCGACGCCGATTTGGCCGACAGCCTGCTCACCCAACTGGCGGTGCTGCTGCGCGCCGCCACCGACCTTAAGCGCCGGCCGCACTGCACCCTGGCTGAGGAGTTGCGCCTGGTGCAGGGCTACACCGCCATCATGTGTCGCCGTTTTGCCGATCGTGTCAGCCTGCACTTCGACATCGCGGCGCAGGCGCAAGGTTGCATCGTGCCCACCTTGCTCTTGCAGCCGCTGCTGGAAAACGCTTTCACCCATGGCGTGCAGGCCAGGCTGGCGCCCACGCGCATCGAGGTGATGGCGCACGTGCACGCGAACACCCTGTGCATCGAGGTGCGCAACGACGCCCCGCGGCTGCCCGCTGCGCCGGTGTTCGGCGTCGGCCTGGGCAACTTGCGCGAGCGCCTGGCGCTGCTGGGTGCGGCGGATGCGGCATTGAGCCTGAGCCAGGGCGAGACGGGCATCGTCACCGCACGCATCGTGCTGCCCTGCGTGAACGCAGCATGAAGGCAATCTGCGGGCAGGCTGAAGGCCGCTTGATGCGCGTCTTGATCGTCGACGACGAAGCTCCGGCACGCGAACGCCTGCGCCGCTTGCTTGGCGCGTTTGCGCAGGTGCTCGTCGTGGGCGAGGCGCGAAGCGGCGAAGAGGCATTGCGCCTGGCGCCGGCGCTGGCACCCGATGTGCTGTTTCTTGACGTGCAGATGCCCGAACTCAGTGGCTTGGACGTGGCCGCCTCGTTGCCCGACCCTGCGCCGGCCCTGGTGTTCGTGACCGCGCACAACCAGTACGCCGTTGGCGCGTTCGACGCCGCGGCGCTGGACTACCTGCTCAAGCCGGTGGCACCCGAACGCCTGGCGCGTTGCGTTGAACGCCTGCTGCAACGTTCGACATCAGCTAAGCTGCAAGCCCGCCCGGTGCCGAGCCAATTGCTGATTCCCGACCGCGGGCGCACCCATGTGGTGGCGGTGGCAGAAATTTTGTGGCTGCAAGCCGCCGACAACTACGTCATCGTTCACACCGCCAACCGCTCGCCGCTGCTGCGCCGCACCCTGGCCGCGCTGTTGGCCGACCTGGGTGCCGACTTCATCCGCTGCCACCGTGGCGCGGCCGTGGCGCTGGCCCAGGTGCAGGCCTTGCACGTGGCCGGCAAGGGCGACGCCACCGTGCTGCTGCGCGGCGGCGCGCAGGCGCCGTGCAGCCGCCAGTACCGCGCCGAGCTGCGCGCCCGGCTGGGCCATCCCAGTTGAGGCTCAGTGGGCTGGCCCCGGCCGCGGCCCGGCCGGCCCCAAAACGCTGGCGCGGCGGGTTTGAGCCGGCGATGCTGAGCACCTGCCATCACGGAGTTGCGCCATGACCCTGACCGATACCGCCACCCCGCCCGCATCCCCCGGCCCGCGCCTGGTGTTCCTCGACTGGGTGCGCGTGCTCGCCTTCGCCCTGCTCGTGCCCTATCACGTGGGCATGTATTACGTGAGCTGGCCCTGGCACGTCAAGAGCGTGCAGCTCGTGCCGGCGCTCGAACCCTTCATGCGCATGGCTTCGCCGTGGCGCATGGACCTGCTGTTCCTGGTGTCGGGCGTGGCCAGTGCCTGCCTGTGGGCCAAGCTCGGTGGCGGCGGGCGCTTCTTGCGCGAGCGCTTGGCGCGCCTGGGCTGGCCGCTGCTGTTCGGCGTGCTCGTGGTGGTGCCGCCGCAGGCCTACTTCGAGGTGGTTGAAAAGCACGCCTACGGCGGCAGCTTCATCGACTTCATGATGCTGTACCTGCGCGGCTTCAACGGCTTTTGCAGCGCCCCGGCGCACTGCCTGATCCTGCCCACCTGGAATCATTTGTGGTTCCTGCCTTACCTCATCAGTTACACGCTGCTGCTCTGGGTCTTGCTGCGCTGGCGAAAACAGGCTTTGATGGCGATGGCCGGTGCCTTGGATGCGCGGCTGCGTGGCCCGACCCTGTTGCTGGTGCCCATGGCCTTCTTGCTGGCCACGCGGTGGGCCTTGGCTGCGCGCTGGCCGGTCAGCCACGCGCTGGTGGATGACTTCTTCGCCCATAGCCAGTACCTGGCGTTCTTTCTGTTTGGTGCCGTGGCGGCCCACACACCTTCGATCTGGCCGCGCCTGCGCGCCCTGCGCTGGCTGGCGCTGGCGCTGGGCCTGGCGAGTTGGGGCGCCTTGGTGGCAGCGGGTCAGATGCCGCCGGCCCTGCGCGCGGCGCTGTTCAGCACCCAGCAGTGGTGTGCCGTCGTCGCCGTGCTGGGCTTTGCGCTGTCCCATCTGAACCGCGACAGCGCGGCGCTGCGCTACCTCACCCTGGCCGTGTTTCCCGTCTACATCCTGCACCAGACCGTGATCATCCTTTTGGCCAAGGCCCTGCAGCCTGGGCGGCTGCCCGTCGCCGTCGAGGGCCCACTGCTGGTGGCCCTGACATTTGCGCTGTGCCTGGCGGGTTTCGAGCTGGTGCGCCGGCTCGCCTGGCTGCGGCCGTTCATGGGCCTGCGCCCGCTGTCGCTGCCGGGGCCTGGTGCTGCGCGTGTCCCTGCGCCTCAAGGCTGACCCGACCCACCGGCCCAGCCAGCCCACGTTGAGGCCGACGTATCCTTGGCCGGTTGCCAAGCGCGCGCAGCGCACGGCAATTGAGCCGAGGAACCCATGTTCAAGAAAATTCTCATAGCCAACCGAGGCGAGATCGCATGCCGCGTGGCGGCCACCGCGCGCCGCCTGGGAATCAAGACCGTGGCCGTGCACAGCGACGCCGATGCCGACGCCAAACATGTGCATGCGTGCGACGAGGCCGTGCACATCGGCGCCAGCGCGCCGCGCGAAAGCTACCTGCGCTGGCAGCGCATCATCGAAGCCGCCCTGGCCACGCAGGCGCAGGCCATCCACCCCGGCTACGGTTTTCTCAGTGAGAACGCGGCCTTCGCCAGCGCCTGCGCGGCGGCCGGCCTGGTCTTCATCGGCCCGCCGGCAGCCGCCATCGCGGCCATGGGCAGCAAGAGCGCGGCCAAGAGCCTGATGGCCAAGGCCGGCGTGCCGCTGGTGCCGGGCTACCACGGTGCCGACAACGACTCAGGCCTGTTGCAGCGCGAGGCCGATGCCATGGGCTACCCGGTGCTCATCAAGGCCAGCGCCGGCGGTGGCGGCAAGGGCATGCGGCGGGTCGATCGTGCGCCAGACTTCGCTGCCGCGCTGGCCTCGTGCCAACGCGAAGCCCAGGCCAGTTTTGGTGATGCGCAAGTGCTGGTGGAGCGCTACGTCACGCGGCCGCGGCACATCGAGATCCAGGTCTTTGCCGACAGCCATGGCCACTGCATCCACTTGTTCGAGCGCGATTGCTCGGTGCAGCGGCGCCACCAGAAGGTGTTGGAAGAAGCCCCGGCACCGGGCCTGAGTGAGGCGCGCCGCGCTGAGATGGGCGCTGCCGCCGTGGCCGCTGCTCAAGCCGTGGGCTATGTCGGTGCGGGCACGGTGGAGTTCATCGCCGAGCCCACGGCCGATGGCGATCTGCGCTTCTTCTTCATGGAGATGAATACGCGCTTGCAAGTGGAGCACCCGGTCACCGAAGCCATCACCGGCTTGGACCTGGTGGAGTGGCAATTGCGCGTGGCCGCCAGCGAGCCCTTGCCGCTGCAGCAAGCTGAGGTGCGCGCGCATGGCCATGCCATCGAAGCGCGCATCTGCGCTGAAAACCCGGGCGCCAACTTCCTGCCCGCCACCGGCACGCTGCACGTGGCGCGCTGGCCGGCGCATGTCACGTTCGAGCGCAGTCAAACGCTGCCGCGCGTGGACAGCGGTGTGCGCGAGGGCGATGCGATCTCACCGTTCTATGACTCGATGATCGCCAAGCTGATCGTCTGGGGTGCTGACCGCGCCCAGGCCCTGGCGCGGCTCGATGCGGCGCTGGCGCAAACGCACATCGTGGGCTTGCACACCAACGTGGCGTTTCTGAAGCGCGTGGTCAACACGGCGGCCTTCAGCAGCGCCGATCTCGACACCGCGTTGATCGAACGCGAACACGCTGCCTTATTCGATGCCCCGGGCCTGGCGCCCGAGGTCGCCGCCGCAGGCGTGGCCGCGCAGGCGCTGGCTGAAGAAACCGCGCTGGAAGGCGCCGACCCGTGGTCGCGCCGCGACGGCTGGCGCTTGCATGGCGCCGCACAGCGCCGCTTCGACCTGGAACTGGCGGGCACGCACCACGCCGCCAGCCTGGCCCGCTTGCACGACGGCGCCAACCAGTTGCGGCTGAACGGTGCGAGCTGGCCGTTCACCGCGCGCGGCCTGGGCGGCGCGCTGCATGACGTGGGCCTGGGTGCGCGCCGGCTGCAACTCGCGGTTTACCGGGTGGGCGAGAAGGTGGCGGTGTTTGCGCCCGAAGGCAGCGCCGTGGTCAGCGACATCGACCTGCTGGCCCATGCCGGCGACGCCACCGCTGCCGGGGGCAGCCTGCTGGCGCCGATGCCGGGCAAGGTCATCGCCTTGCTGGCCGCGGCCGGTGACGCGGTGCGCCAGGGCCAGGCCGTGGCGGTGATGGAAGCCATGAAGATGGAGCACACCCTGCACGCACCGCGCGACGGCACCGTGGCCGAGCTGCTGTATGCGGTGGGCGACCAGGTGGCCGAAGGCGGCGAGCTGCTGCGCTTGGCGCCGCTGGCGCCATGACGAAAGGCTTATCGGCCCAGCCAGCGCCGTGGCGAAAACCAGCGGCCCTTGCCGCGGTCGAGTTCCTTGGGCGGCTCCAGCTCCACCGGCGCGCTGCTGCCGAAGCCCGAGGTGGTGGACCACGGCGTGGGCTGCGGCACCGAGCCGGCGCGGCGCGCCTGCACCAGCGCTTCGGTGGCCTGGCGAAACTGCTGCGCCCAGCGCTGCAAGGCGGTGCCCGCAAACGTGTCGCACACCAGCAGCACTTCGCGCGCGTACAGCGGGTGTTCCAGCATTTGCTTGACGTCAATGCTGTGGCCCGTTTCGCGCAGCAGCGACAGCCGAATCCGGTTCGCCAGCTGCAGGCGTTGGGTCTGTGGGGTGGCGCTTTGCGGCATGCCGCAATTCTGTTCCGAACAGGGCTAGGGTCTATCCCCAATGCACATCAGACTGCCCTGCGGCGCATAACTTCATGACTAACGCGACACCCGCTCGGCCGCCCATCTCCACACCCACGCCCAGCCCCTGCACCAGCGTGTGCCGCATGGCCGCGCAGCAGCCTTGGTGTGAAGGCTGTTTTCGCACGCTCGACGAGATCACCGTCTGGGCCACGCTGAGTGACAGCGCCAAGCAGGCGGTCTGGGCCTTGTTGCCCCAGCGCCGCCAGGCCTCAGGTGAACAAGCAGGCGAGCAGACGTCATGAGCCGCCGGGCCGCCATCGTCCAGAGGCCGATGGCCTTCGGCAGGCGACAGCCAGTCCGCAGGGACTGGCTGTGTCCGGCCTCAGTTCCCAAGGCGAATACCGCAGTGCGCAGCACGGAGGTTGCCTGATGACCCCCATCACCTTCTGGTACGACCCGATCTCGCCCTACGCCTACCTGGCGTTCGAGCAACTGCCCCAGGTGCTGGAAGGCTGCTCGGTGGCGGTGGACCACCGCCCGGTGCTGTTCGGCGCGCTGTTGCAGCACCATGGCCACAAGGGCCCGGCCGAGATCGAGCCCAAGCGCGCCTGGACGTTTCGCCAGGTGGCCTGGCAAGCGCACCAGCTCGGCCTGAGCCTGGCCGTGCCGGCCCAGCACCCGTTCAACCCGCTGGCCTTGCAGCGCCTGGCCCTGGCCTGCGCGGCCCCGGGTGGGCTGCCCAACCGCTGGGTGGTGGAGACGATTTTTCGCCATGTCTGGCAGGGTGGCGGGGCCGATGCGAACGACCGTGATCGCCTGGCCGCGTTGGCTGAAACCCTCCAGCCGCAGCGTGCGGTGGACAGCGCCGAGGTGAAGGCCGAGTTGCGCGCCCACACCGAGGCGGCGATCGCCCGCGGCCTGTTCGGCGTGCCGACGTTTGAGTGCGCCGGGCGCTTGTTCTGGGGCGTTGATGCGCTGCCGATGTTGCGCGGGCAGATCATGGGCGAGGCCTGGTTCACCGGGCCGGCTTGGGGCGAAGCCGGCGCGCCGCGTGCCGGGGTGCAGCGGCGTTCTTAGCGCAGTGCAGCGCGCTTTCAAATTACGTTCGCCATCTTCTTGGTCGAGACTGCCATTCCCAACGCACCTGCCGCCTGCCGCCCCACCATGAACCATCTTCCCCGCCCCGGCCGCCGCCGCAGCCTGCGCTGGTTGGCCGCCGCGCCGCTGCTCGCCAGCGTTGGTGCCAGCCGCGCCCAGGGCTACCCGCTGCGGCCGATACGCCTCATTCCGTTCGGTGCCGGCGGCGGGCCGATCGACATCATTGCGCGGCTGTACGGCGAAAAGTTGCAACAGCTGTGGGGCCAGCCGGTGGTGGTCGACCCCAAGCCCGGCGCCAGCGGCATCTTGGCCGCCGACGCCGTGGCCAAGGCCGCGCCCGATGGCCACACTTTGATGATCACCTTGCCGCTCACGCACATCAACGTGGCCGTGCTCAACCCCAAGCTGCCGTACGACCCGGTGGCTGATTTCACACCGTTAACCATGGTCGCCACCGGCTCGCCGTTGTTGCTCACGCGCAGTGACGCGCCGTTCTCCACCCTGGCCGAATTCGTGGCCTTTGCCAAGGGCAAGCCCGGCACCAGCTATGGCACCTGGGGCATCGGCTCGGGCGCGCACCTGTACGGCGAATTGCTCAAGCGCCAGGCCGGCATCGAACTTGTACACGTGCCCTATCGCGCCGAAGCCATGGCCTTCAACGACCTGTTCGGCGGCCTGCTTGCCGCAAGCTGGGGCAACCCGGGCTCGGCGCGGGTGCTGCAACAGGCCGGCAAGATCAAGGTGCTGGGCGTGGCCGGCGCGCGGCGCATGAGCTTGTTCCCGAACACGCCCACCTTCGGCGAGCAAGGCTTCACCGGCTTTGATGTCGACAGCTGGATCGGCTTTTACGGCCCGGCCAAGCTGCCGCCCGCCGTGGCTGAAAAGCTGGTGGCCGCGTTGCGCGACATCACCCGCTTGCCTGATGTGCAGGCCCGGCTGCTGGAGCTGGGCTTTGACCCGCTGGGCAACACGCCGGCGGAGTTCATGGCCAAGTACAGGTTCGACTACCCGCGCATGGCGGAATTGATCCGCGCCGCGGGGGTCACGGCGCAGTGATCAGGCGCAGTGATCTGGATCATTAACACGCCACTTAAGCGGGCAAGCTCATGCAAGAACAAGTCATCCACATCGGCGTTGACACCGGCACCGCCTATGGCCGCGCCGACGGCCACCATGACGCCGCGCTCACGGAGGTGGCCGCCGGCACGCCAATGGGCGAATTGATGCGTCGTTGGTGGCAGCCCATTGGCCTGGCCAACTGGGCCACCAGCTTGCCGCGCGCGGTGCGCGTGTTGGGTGAAGACCTGATCTTGTTTCGTGACGCCGCCGGCCAACCCGGTCTGGTGCACCCGCGCTGCGCGCACCGTGGTGCGTCGTTGCTGTACGGCCGCGTCGATGCGCACGGCCTGCGCTGCTGCTACCACGGCTGGGCCTTTGACGTGCAGGGCCGCTGCACCGATCAACCCTGCGAGCCCGACAATGGCCTGGCCCACCGCGGCACGGTGCGCCAGCCCTGGTACCCGGTGCAGGAACGCTATGGGCTGATCTTTGCGTACCTCGGCCCGCCGCAGAAAAAGCCCTTGCTGCCGCGCTACGACGTGTTCGAAGGCCTGGGCCAGGATGAGCAGCTTTTCACTGATGACCACAACATCGGCAGCGGCCGCTACTTCGACGGCGTGGTGCCGATGAACTGGCTGCAGCACGTGGAAAGCATCCACG
>JANMYI010000411.1:0-8391 GCA_031381955.1 Burkholderiales bacterium | reverse complement strand
CCCATCGCCGTGGCCTACGACATGCACGCCAACGTGCATGACGACATGGTGCGCCTGGCCAACGTGGTGGCTGGCTACCAGACCTATCCCCACGTTGACATGCATGAAACCGGCATGCGCGCCGGCAATGCGCTGGTGCGCATGCTCAAAGGCCAGGCCCGGCCGACCACCGCCTGGGGCAACGTGCCCATGCTGCCGCATGTGATGCGCCAGGGCACGGCCGACGAACCTAACCGCTCGCTGCAGGCGCGTGCGCAGGCCATGGAGCGCGACGGCGCCTTGTGCGCCAGCCTGTTCGTGGGCTTCCCCCATGCGGACATCGACCAGGCTGGTTTGAGCGTGGTGGTGACCACCGACAACGACCTGGCGCTGGCTGAACGCCTGCGCGATGAGCTGCTGGCGCAGGCGTGGGCGCAGCGTGCCGCGTTCGTCTACCAACTTGAGCCCTTGCAGGCCAGCGTGGCACGAGCCAAGGCGATGCAGGAAGGCCCCATCTTCTTGCTCGACCACTATGACAACGCCGCCTCGGGCGGGCCGATGGACACCACCGAGGTGCTGGCCGAAATCATGCGCCAGGAGCTTGAAGACGTGGTCGCCTTTGGCATCTTCGACCCCGCCGCCGTGGCCCAGGCCATGGCGGCGGGCGTGGGCGCGCAGGTGCAGCTTTCAGTCGGCGGCAAACATGCCATGCCGCTCTCGCCCGTGCAGAGCAAACCCTTGCAGTTGAACGGGCGGGTGAAGACGATTTTTGAAGGCTGCTACCGCGCCAAGGGCCCGATGTCACGCGGCCTGCAGCAAGACATGGGGCATGCCGTGGTGATCGCCACCGCCCGGGTCGAGGTGGTGTTGTTCTCCCGGCATGTGGAGCCGTTTGACGTCAACACCTTGCTCAGCCTGGGCATCGACCCGCAGCAAAAGCGCTACGTGATGCTCAAGAGCCGCATCCACTGGCGCGCCGGCATGGCGCACCTGGCCAAGGCGGTGGTGGAGTGTGCCGGCGTGGGCGTGTGCACGTCAGACTACTCACAGCACCGCTTCATGCGGCTGCGCCGCCCGATTTACCCGCTGGATCTATAGAGAACTCTATTTGGTTCTCTTACTCGATGGCGTCCAGTGCGGGCCCTGGTCGTTCGGCAAGCACAGGCCACTGCATGGGCGAGGAGTAAAGTGCGAGGCCTCCAACGTCCTCACAGGAGCCACGCCATGAATCAAGCTCATTCAAGCTGCATGCTCGTGTTGGCAGCCGCTCTCTTCGCATCCTCACCCGCGCTGGCACAGGGAACAGACAAAGAAGCCGCGAAGGCATCGATTGCGGGAAAGGCCGTGACGGCCAAACAAGCCCCGGCCAAGGCAAGCACTGAACGCAAGAAATTCGAGTTCGTCGCTGAGCCGGCGGCGCAGCAGTCAAGCAAGCCGACTGCAGAACGGTCGGCGCCTGCGTACCTCAAGGACAAATCAACCTGTCACTCACAAGGCAGTGACGCCTAGCCGCTCTTCGATTCAACCCCACGGCGCCGGCGCCGCTGGGCCGGCTCAGTTCGAACGTTAGGCGGTGATGTCAACGGTTGACCCAAATCTCAGGCCCGCCGCCGGCCGATGTAACCGGTTGCGGTATCAACGCTTCGGCGCCGCACCGGTGGACGCGCGCAGCACCACGTCAGCCGGCAGCAGGCGTGGTGAGCCTGCTGCGCGGCGAGCCGGCGCCACAGCGCACGAGCCTGCGCCGAGCCTATCTGCCGCTCAATCTGGCGGCGGCGCTCGTGGTCGCCGCAGTGGCCGCCCTGGCCTGGTGGGTCGCGCGAACGCGACGCGACATGGGGCCCACTTTGATGGGGCTGCTGGCGCTGACGATGCTCGCTGCCCTGCAGGTGGTGGACTTGGGGCCGACGATGCTGCGGGCCTTTGCACCCGATTTGGCGCTGATCCTGGCCGCCGTGGTTGTGGTGCTGCGCCTGCCGGCGGCGTGGCGCGTTGGGGCGTGGGCAGGCCGCGCCACCATGCGCGGCAAGGCCACCGCCCTGCAATGAAGGGCCGTGCGCCACATCAATGTCGCCATCGCGCCGCGAACCCGATACTTGAATTCCGCAAGAAGCGCTGGCTCAGGTGCGTCGTCAGCGCCACTGTGTCGGCCACCAATTGTTCCGGGTTCAGGGTTTGCGGCGCCATGTCGGGCCTGTATGAGAGCCCGGAGCCGCGCTGTTCCCACCTCACGACTGTGAAAAGCTCATCCAGGCGCGTGGGATAACGCTGCGTGAGGAAGTAGTCCGGCATGCCGCCATGCAGGTGAAGCAGCACTGGATTGCGGGCGTTGCGGCTCTTGATGAAACATGCCCTGCTCAACGCCGTTGATGTCGACGTAGATCTTCTCCGAGAGGCTGCCAGAGAGCGGCTTGCCACCGTCATCGAAAAACGGTTGCGGCACGCCCGGACTCAAGAACAGCAAGATGCCGAGAAGTGCCAGAACCGAAATGAGCAAGTCTGCGATGGCCATCAACACATCACGCCCCAAGCCGCGCTCGAGCCAGCGGCGTTCGACCGTCTGACCGCGGTCGGCGCGGCGCTGAACGAGGAACAGGCGGTGGCACTCGCCTTGGTCGACTCGCAGTGGCCACCTGCCGGTGGGGCATGACGATGCAGTGCGTGCGTCAAACGTGCCCGCCGGTCAGCGCCACAACCGATAGGGCCAAAACGCTTCCTCTGTCTCGCTGCGCCGCCTCAGTTCATCGGGGCTGAAGCCTGAGAGCCGGCGCGTTTCGCGGCAAAGGTGGGACTGGTCGGCGAAGTCGGTGTCGGCCGCAATCTCGGCCCAGTTGACGGTCGAGCCGGCAGCGCCCTGGGTAACTGCCAGGAAGGCTTGCTCGGCGCGGGATACGGCGCGCAATTCGCGCATCGGCACGCCGGCCCAGGCCTTCACCCTGCGTTCGGCCTGACGCAAGCTGCGGCCGCAGGCGCTGGTGGCGGCGCGCAGGGCAAGGGCCTGCACCCACTCGGCGTAGCGCCGCGCTGTCGGCCGCTGCGGTGCGAGCACTTCCCAGCGGGGCCGCAAGAAGGCCTCGATGCGCGCCAACCGTTCGTCGTCGTCAATGTCGGCGTGCAGGCTCGTCGCCCACGAGAACCAGTCGGGCGACAGCGCAGTCTCGGCAGGCACCACGTGGTTCACCAGGGCCGCCACGTCGATGCCGGTGAGTGCCTGGAAGGCGTCGGGCGGGAACAGCAGCATGAGCGAGTGCACCGGACCCGTGTTGCGGGTGTGGGTGGGCTGGGTGAACGGCCCCGACAACATCAGCGGTGCATGGCCGTAGCCCGGCGGCGGCACCGAGAAACCAGGGCGGGTGACCCATTCACCATCGCCGGCGAACCACCAGAACAGCTTCACCAGCGGCGCCGCGGGAAAGAAGTTCTCGCGTTGCGCGGCGTTCAGCGCGCGGCCGCGCGTGTCACGCAGCATCGCTGCGCGCACGCAGCCCGCCAGCGCAAGTGGCGGAATCCAGAGTCGGGTACCTTGGCCTTTCATGGGCGGTCAGTGTCGCATTTGTTCAAGACAGTGGTGCCAGCGTCAAGGCACCATACCGGCCATGCAAATGACCTGGAACGCCCTCCCCTGGCCGCGACTCTTTGGCGGATTGCGCCTGACCTGGGAGGCTTGTCAATGAACACCTGGCTCATCTGCGCGGCAGGCTTGAGCGTGCTGATTGCACTGGCCCACTCGGTGCTCGGCGAACAGCGCATCTTTCGGCATCTGCGCCGCGCGGGTCGCATCATTCCAACGCAGGGCGGCACCCTGCTGCGAGAGTTCCAGGTTCGCATCCTCTGGGCAACTTGGCATGGCTTGAGTGCGATGGGGCTCGGCCTGGCCGCGGTGTTGTTCTGGCTGGCCCATCCGGCCGCACAAGCCGCCTCTGCTGGCCGAGTGGAAGGGTGCGTTGCGGTGGCCATGGCCGTGACAGGCGTGCTCGTGCTGGTGAGCAACCGCGGGCGACACCCGGCCTGGTTGGCGCTCTTTGGCGTGGCGGCACTGGTGGCCCTGGGTCGTTAAAGCGATGACCTCTCGGTACAAACAGGGCGCCAAATGCGCCTCCTGAACCTGCGGCGGCTGCATCGTGCATCGGCCGTTCTGGTTGTGGCCTTCGCGTGCGCGCACATCGTCAATCATCTCTGGGCGCTGCGCGGCACGGCGGCACACATCGAACTGATGGACAGCCTGCGCCGGGTCCACCGCCATCCGCTGGTCGAACCACTCCTGCTCGCCAGCGTGGTCGTTCAGAGCGTTTCAGGATGGTGGCTCGTCGTACGCGGGTGGCGAAGCCGCACGGGATGGGTGGCTTGGCTTCAGGCCGCATCTGGCGCCGGCCTGGCGTCCTTTCTGCTCGTGCACGTGGCGTCGGTGCTGCACGGCCGGTCGGTGCTGGCACTGGACACCAACTTCTACTTTGCCGCCGCTGGCCTGCGCGTGAATTCGGGCGCTTGGTTCTTCGGCCCCTACCACTTCCTGGCTGTGCTTGCGCTTTTCACCCACCTCGGTTGCGCGCTGAGTTGGCACATGAAAAGGCTGTCCCCAAACGTCAGGCGCAACGTGATCGGCGGCGCTGTCCTGGTTGGAACCGCCGCATCGGGCAGCATCATCGCTGCGCTCACGGGCATGACGGAGCCTGCTGACAGCCCGGCGGCCTACAAGGCCAGATATGGTGCCGCCGACAAGCTCGATCCCGCGCCTGCGTTCAGTCTGATCCAAGCCGAACCCATTGATGCACGCGACGACAAGCGTGGGCCTCGCTTCGAGAGCCATCGCCGCGAGGGGCCGTGACTCGTTGTCAATGCAATTGAACCGGTCCCGTTGATCAAGCAGGGGTAGAACGAGTGGCAAATTTCATCTCTTGGGCGCTGTTCGCGCTTGGCGTTGCGCACATCGCATTCGGACTGCTGCGGTTTCGCTCCGCGTTGACTGAGGCCTGCGCGGCTGGCTTCATGGGCCAGTTCAAGAGCCCGAGATTCGTCGCTCGGCATTCTGGTTTCTCATGTGCGGCCCACCTTTGATGTTGACTGGACAAGTTGCCGCGCATGCTGTCGCAACATCAGATCTCTGGCTGCTGAAAGTCATCGGCGCCTACTTGCTCGTCAGCTGCGGCGTCGGTGTAGCCGCGTTTCCCAAGTCACCGCTTTGGGCGCCGTTGGCGCTCTCCGTCTTCTTCATCCTCGCCGGCTACGGCGTGCCGGGCCAGTGACACAGCGGCCCGTTTGGGGGTGGGTCTGGCCGAGATGTCACCTATTGCCCCACAGCTTGAACGGGACAAGTGGTGCGGCATTTGCAAAATCTTTGTCTGCCGACAGCAGCGTCAGTTCGTATCGACCGCACAACTGAACCAGCAAGGCGTCGATGGTGCCGATTTGCACACCGCCTCTTCGGCAAACATTGCGAACTTCCGCGGCAGCAATGTGATCCTGTCGGTCGGGCTGAATCAGTGGCAACGCGCCAAAACGATCAATGATGGCTTGCTTTGCCTTCGGGCCGCTGAAGCCTTGCAAAAGCTCCTGCAGCACCAGCCCTGTCGTCACAACGGCATCGGCGCCGCCCAGTGCCGCGCGCAGGGCAATGACTTCCTTGGAGTCAATCGAACCGTCTCGGCGCAACGCCAAAGACCAGACGCTGGTGTCAACAAGAAGCGTCACGATCTTTAGCGCTCCGCCTTGTAGTCATAGGTGGCATCCCACTCAAGCTTGCCGAACAGCTCCGCGACACGCTCTTGCTCGCGCCTGGCGATGAACTCTTTCAAGGCAAGCGTCACCGCCGCCTTCTTCGTGGCTTCGCCGCTGACCGCGACGACTCGGTCAAGCAGGGCGGGATCAAGCGCGAGATTTGTTGCCATGTTGCACTCCTTGTGTGGGAGTTTACACACTGCAACGACTGAGTTCAATTCGGCTGCTGCCTTCAACTCCAAACGTTCGAATTGAGCCTATCCAAGCGGCTCACTATTCGATGACCTGGTCGGCCCGCAGCAGCAGCGCTTGCGGAATCCGCAGTCCGAGGGCGCGGGCTGTCGCCAGGTTAACCACCAGTTGGTCGTGGGTGGGTTGTTCGACGGGCAGATCGCCAGGCTTGGCACCGCGCAGTGGCCTGCATGGCGGCGCGGATTGCCGCGGGTGCCACGGCAACGATGAGTTCGACCTTGGCGGCAACGAGTTCTTTCGCCAGCGGGGCGGCGCGTTCACGCTGGCCGTCGAAATTGCGGACCTCGACGGCGATGCTCCGGCCTTCGATCTAACCCAATTCGCGCAGGGCATCGCTGAGCGTGGGTCGCATGCGCATGTCCGAACCGCTGAGGTACCCGACGCGACGCATGCGCTCGGGTGCCTGCGCACGCACGACGCCCGGCGCGACCAGCGACGCGCTTGCCAGCGCGATGGCGCCAGTGAGGATCGAAAGCCGATTCAGTCCGTGACCGATGGCGTGATGTTGCGTCACGCATTGCAGATTCACACCGTTCTCCCCTTCGAGCGTTTGGAGCGTTTGGACGCGCGATCATTGCATCGGAGTATCGGACGAACAATGCGACTGCCGCAGCGGCCACGGTTGCCGCAACGTCATCGGCGTTGTGGGCCGCGTTGACGAAGCGGGCCGCGTACAGCGCCGCTGCCGGGTACAGGCTTTCCCCCGACGAGTGACTGCGGTGCTGTTCTTGTTTTTTTGATTTGCCATGACGCCCAAGCCGTTCTTCACAGTCATCTGCGTCGCGCTCGCGGCAGCCTTGATCGCCAGCCTGGCAATCCGCACGCGCTTCGAGCGCGACCTTGCGCTTGCCGCCGCGCGCGCCGCCCAAGGCAGCGTGGTCGTGACCACACGCTGTGGCCCGAACGAGGTGCAGCAGGCCGGCGTGGGCGGGAGGTGCCGGCCGGCGCTACTGGTTCTCGACTCGATGAAGCACTCCTGCGCATTCGACGGAAGGTCGAAGATCAGGTAAAGAAGGCCGGTCAAGAGATCGTCGCGCTCGTCGACAAGGGGCGTTCGATCAGTACGAGGCGCGAATGAACGATTTCATAGCCAAGATCAATGACATTGGCAAGTCGCAGCTCGCGCGCTATGTTGCCCATCGCCGGGCGATTCTCGATCTCCTCGATGCCAGCCTCAAGAAGAGCCGGGGGGACACAAAGTACCCGCTCGAGGAAATCCTGCATAACTTGATCTTTCCGATGAGGCAGATAGCGGCCTCGCTTGTAGCGCAGGATTTCTCTCTGGACGATCGGCGCACCCGCACGCTCGCCGATTTCCAACGAGTACGTCACCAGCCGCTCGACACCTGTGATCAGCATGCGGTACTGAATTTCGATCAGGATGGTGTCGTCCGGCGCATCGCGGCTCAACACCTCGCGAAAGCGCGACCTCGGCTGTCCAGCGCCTGCCGCACATTGCCTTTGAGGCAGTCGTGCAGAAAGCCGAACACATCGAACAGCGTGGACTTGCCCGAGCCATTGACGCCGACCACCACCAGAAACGACGGGATGTCTTTCGATGAATGTCGCGGAAAACTTTGTAGTTCTTCAGTCGGATGGATTCAATTTTCATTGAGACAACCTTCTCATGGGTAAATGTCGCTTGGCTAATTTACTCATGCCCCCTCGTGGGGTCTGGCGCGAAGCGACAGGTGTCTGGGGGCGCTCTCAGGCGCTTGATGCGGCTTGCGCCGCATTCGCACGGGCGGGCTTCACACCCTGTGGCTTCGGCAGACCAGTTGAATTGTCGGCGAGCCATTGACCCTCACATCAGAACAATGTCGTATTGCTCCGGGCTCAGCGAGGGCTCGGTGCTCAGCGAAATCGGCTTGCCGATGAATTCGCTCAAGCCCGCGAGGTGGCTGCTCTCTTCGTCGAGCAGCATTTCGACCACGCCCGCGCTGGCCACGACGCGGATTTCCTTTGGTGCGAATTGCCGCGCCTCGCGCAGAATTTCGCGCAGGATGTCGTAGCACACGCTGCGCGCGGTTTTTACCTGGCCGCGGCCCTGGCACGTGGGGCACGGCTCGCACAGCATGTGGGCCAGGCTTTCGCGCGTGCGCTTGCGCGTCATTTCCACCAGGCCCAGTTGCGTGAAGCCGCTCACCGTCACGCGGGTGCGGTCGCGTGCGAGCTGCTTCTTGAATTCGCTCAGCACCGCGGCCTGGTGTTCTTCGCGTGTCATGTCGATGAAGTCGACGATGACGATGCCGCCCAGGTTGCGCAGGCGCAATTGCCGCGCCATGGCGCCGGCGGCTTCAAGGTTGGTCTTGAAGATGGTGTCGTCGAAATTGCGCGCACCCACGAAGCCGCCGGTGTTCACGTCAACCGTTGTGAGTGCTTCGGTCTGGTCGATGATGAGGTAACCGCCCGACTTCAATTCCACGCGCCGCGCCAGCGCGCGCG
>JANMYI010000406.1:0-1525 GCA_031381955.1 Burkholderiales bacterium | reverse complement strand
GCTGGTCGCCTTCGCCGCCGACATAGCCACCTTGCAAGGTCTGGCGCCCATCGCGGCCTTGGTGCAGCCGCCCGAGCAGCTGCACATCGGCGCCCACGCCGCCTATCTCTACTGCGCCAACGGCATCCTGCAAAGCAAGGCCGGCGAAGCGATGCTTGGCAAGCGGGGCCGTGCCGTCACCACGCGCAACTGGGCCACGGTGCAGAAGATCACGGCCATGCTGGAACCATGAGCAGCCGGCGGCGGTGCCCTCATGGCGGCAGCTGCACCGACTGCGGCGCCGCCGCCAGCGGCACGCCGCCCGGGCCGGCCTTGTAGGTCTGCGGCGACACGGCGTCCTGCTGGCCCACGCCGGGTTTGCTCCAGTCGCACACACCGCCCGCAAACGCTGCTTGCAAGCGCGCCAATTGCGCACCGCTGAAGGCCACTGGCGCGTAGTCGGCGGCGATCACAGGTTTGAGCTGGCACTTCAGCACGTTCTCTTGCAGTGAGCCACCCGCCACCTGGCGCGGCGACTCATGTTTGGCCAGCCGCGGGTCAGCGTCGCACAGCGCCATGTCGGTGACCTTGGTGGCGAAGTTAGTGTCGCCCGTCAGGTAGCACAGGTCGAACGCGGTGGCCGGCTTGGCGGCAATCACCTGGGCCTGTGTGCGCACCGAGTTCTGCGTTTCTTTCGGCGCGGTGACCAGCAGGTTCGACAGCCAAACGTCCATCGTCAACAGCGACTCCAACGTCACCGCATTCACCTGCGCCGCGGTGCCCGGCAGCAGGCCCGTGCCGTAGCGCCACATCACCTGGTTGCCGAAGTTGCCGCCATTCGACGCCGCGATGCGGGCGCGCTCGGCGAAGCTGCGCCAGATGAAGTGAATGCCTTGTTCGTCATAGCCGCGCGAGTCGATGATCGGCAGCTTGCCCAGGTTCATGCCACTGGCCACGATGCCGGCCCGGTAGGCGGTAGCCAGCGCCGGCAAGTCGGCCGAGGAGCGCGCCGCCATGCGGTTTGAATCGGCATCCAGGGCGCCGATCTTTTCGTTCAGCGTGACGAATTCTTCGGCTGTGATGGCGCCGGCCAGCAACGCTTTCAAGCCGTACTGGATTCCTGTGTTGTCACCGGTTTGCATGGCGCGCGTGCTGCCCGGGGCGATGCCCGCGGTGCTGCCCCACACGGCGGTGGCCAGGTCAGCGTCACCACAGCGTGTGCCCGCCGGGTTGGTCACCGGGTGGTAGACCAGCGCCGCTGGCAGCCGGCAGTTGTTGCGCGGCGCGCCCGACGGCGCGATGGCGCCGGTGGTGTTGTTCACAACCAAGACCGGCACGTAGTTGCCGGGCTTGTTGTTGAAGCCAAAGGCGTTGTTCCAGGACTGGCAGCCGAGCTGGTCGAGGTGGCCATTGATGGCGGTCTTCTTCGCGTTGATCTGCGCTTGAGTCAGGCCAATCGTTAACGCCGCCCATTCGGGGCCGGCATAGAAGTTCACCAGCAAGACGCAATCGATCACTTCCAGCCCCGTGGTGATCGAATCGGGGT
>JANMYI010000387.1:0-5583 GCA_031381955.1 Burkholderiales bacterium | reverse complement strand
CGCCCAGGGGCCGGAAAGCGGCACCACCACGGCGAGCTTGACTTCGGCGGTTTGGGCCTGGGCCGGCGTTACTGCCATGGTGGCGGCAGCGCACAGGGCTGCGGTCAGGGTTTGATGAAGAAACGTCCTCTTGAGCATCATGCTTCCTTCTTGCGTTAACGATTAATGTCCGAGATAAGCTTTTTTCACCCGCGCATCGCGCAGCAGTTCTTCATGGCGGCCTTGCAGCACGATGCGCCCGCCTTCAAGCACATAGCCGCGGCTGCACGCTTCCAGCGCCTCGGCCGCGCGTTGCTCCACCAGCAGAACAGTGATGCCGCGGCTGCGGTGAATTTGCGCGATGGTGTCGAAGATCTGGTCCACCACCGCGGGCGCCAGGCCCATGGAGGGTTCATCGAGCATCAACAGCCGCGGCAGCGCGGCCAGGCCGCGGCCAATGGCCAGCATCTGCTGCTCACCACCCGACAGCGTGCCCGCGGCCTGTGTGCGGCGTTCATGCAGGCGCGGGAACAGGGTGAAGACGAGTTCCTGCGTGGCCTTCCATGCGCGGCGTGCGGCGGCCGTTTGCGCGCCCATTTCCAGGTTTTCCAGCACGCTCAGGCGCGGAAAGACTTGCCGGCCTTCCGGCACGTGGGCAATGCCCAGCGCGGGGCGCGCGCTGGCGGCCACTTTGGCCAAGTCTTGCCCTTCAAACGTGATGCGCCCGCCAGCCAGTGGCACCACGCCCGAGATGGCGCGAAACAGCGTGGTCTTGCCCGCGCCGTTGGGGCCGACGATGGCGACGAATTCGCCAGCGTTCACCTCCAGGCTGGCGCCGGCCAGCGCCTGCGAGCCGCCGAACGAGACGCGAATGTCTTCAAGCTTGAGCATGGTGCGCCAACCAACGCTTGCCGAGATAGGCTTGAATCACGGCCGGGTCGGCCGTCACGGTTTGCGGCGCGCCTTGAGCGATCACCACGCCATGGTCGAGCACCAGCAGCCGGTCAGCCAGGCGCACCATGGCCGGCATGGTGTGCTCGATGATCACCACCGTGACGCCGCTGCGCCGCACGGCTTCAATCACCTGCAGCACATGCTCCACCTCGCCCGCGCCCAGGCCGGCGAGGGTTTCGTCCAGCAGCAGCAGCTTGGGGCTCGCGGCCAGGGCACGCGCCAGTTCCAGCAGGCGCAATTCCACCGTGGTGAGAGCGCCGCCCAGGCGCTGTTCGCGCCCGGCCAGGCCCACGGTGGCTATTGCCGCGGCGGCGCGCGCATTGGCTTGCGCGTCAGTCGTGGTGCTGGAAAACGCACCCACCACCACGTTGCTCAGCACGGACAAGCGCGCAAACGCCCGCACATGCTGGAAGGTGCGCGACAGGCCGGCGCGGCACACCGCATAGGGCGCCAGGCCGACGAGTTCCGTGCCGCGGATTTGCACCGAGCCCGTGGCCGGCACGATGAAGCCGTTCAAAGCATTGAACAGCGTGGTCTTGCCCGCGCCGTTGGGGCCGATGATGCCGAGGATCTCGCCCTCATGCACCTCAAAACTAACGTTTGAAAGCGCCTGCAAGCCGCCAAAGCGGACAGACAGGTCACGCACTTCAAGCAGCGTGGCGCCCACTGCGGCCGGGCTGGCGTGGCGTTCGAAAGGCACGGCATTGAACGCCGCAAAGGGCGTGGCAGATTGCGCCTTGCGCGCGGCCAGCCGCGCCTGTACCCAGGGCAACAGACCTGCCGGCGCCACCAGCACGATGAGGATGATGGCCGCGCCGAACACCACGCCCTGGATGCCGGGCAACTGGTCGCCCAACTCGGCGTGCAGCACCTCGCCCAGCGGCACCAGGGCCAGCGCGCCGAGCACCGGGCCGAACAGCGTGGCCACGCCGCCAAACAGCGTGACGATGAGCGGCTGCGCCGAGACATGCATGCCGAACACGGCAGCCGGCGTGACGATGAGCAGCACCACCGCGTACAGCCCGCCGGCCAGCGCGGTGAGTGCGGCCGACAGCACCAGTGCGCGCAGCTTGGCGCCGCGCGGGTCAATGCCCGCGGCCATGGCGGCGGGCTCGTTTTGCTTGATGGCCAGCAGCGTCAAACCAAAGCGTGAATTGGATATACGCAAGCTCACAAAGAGCGCCAGCACCAGCAGGGCCACGGCCAGCACCACATACACGCGCTGGTCAGTGAACTGCATGAACAGCGCCGGCGCTTCGCGGTGCATGGGCAGCGCCACTTCCTGAAAACCCATCCACTCAAACAAGTACAGCAGGGCCAGCGGGTAGGCCAGCATGGCCAGCGCAAAGTAGTGGCCGCGCAAGCGCAGCGTGGGCAGGCCCACCAGCAGTCCGGCCAGCGCGCCCACGCCGGCCGCCGCGGGAATGCCCAACCAGGGCGTGATGCCGAAGTTGGCCAGGCCAATGGCCACGGTGTAGGCGCCCAGGCCGAAGAACGCGGCGTGGCCGAAGGACATCAAGCCCGAATAGCCCGAGAACAGGTTCCAGGCCACGCCCACCGTGGCCCAGATGGGCACCAGGGTCATGATGAGCTGGTAGTAGCGGTTGCCCACCACGCCGGCCAGGGCCAGGTACACCAAAGCGGCGCCGGCAATCAGCCAGGCCGGCGTGGCAAAACGGGCCAGGCCGGGTGTTGACGCACCTGAAGCGTTAACCGTGACGGGCGCGGCGTGCTCAGACACGTTCCACGCTCCGCCCGAACAGCCCTTGCGGGCGCAACAGAATCACCAGCAGGAAGATCACGAACACGGCCGTGTTCTGCAACTGCTGCGGCAGCACCAGGGTGGAAAGCTGCTGCACCAGGCCGATCACCAGCCCGCCGATGAACGCGCCGCCCACGCTGCCCATGCCGCCCAGCACCACGCCGGCATACATCACCATGACGAATTCAATGCCGGTGTAGGGCTGGAACGGCAGGAAGCTGGCCACCAGCCCGCCGGCCACGCCGGTGATGGCCGCGCCCAGGCCAAACGCCAGCCGGTAGGCATGGCCCACGTTGATGCCCATGAAGGTGGCGGCTTCAGGGTTGTCGGCCGCCGCGCGCAGCATCTTGCCGCGGCGCGAGCGCGCCACGAACAGGGCGATAGTCACGGCCACGGCCACGGCCACCAAGGCCCCCACGGTGCGGGCCTGGTTCAGGAAGAGCGTGACGTCCAGCCCCGGCAGCGGTTGCAGTTCCCAGGCGTTGGCCGACATGGGGGTGCGCACGCTGCGTGGCGACGAGCCGAACAGCAGCAAGGCGCCGTTGGAAAGAATGAGTGAGACGCCCAGCGTGAGCGTGAGCTGCGGGTTGTGGCCTTCGCCTTCCATGCCCGCGGCCTGCATGCCGCTGACGTGGCGCAGCAGCCCTTCATACAAGGCCATGCCGAGCACGAACACCAGCGCGCCGCCCACCAGCGCCGCCACCACCGGCCCGGCATAGGGGCCGAGCGTGGCGCCCACGCCCAGCGGCGCAAAGATGAACAGACAAGCGTACATGCCGGCCACCATCAGTTCGCCCTGGGCGAAATTGATGACGCGCATGACGCTGAAAATAAGCGCCAGGCCCACGCACATCAGGCCATACAGCGCGCCCAGGCTCAAGCCGGCAAACAACGCCTGCAAGATGCTTTCAAGCAGCACCAGGGTGGGGGTCATGATGAAAAGCGTTGGATCACACCGCGGCTTGCGAAGAAACATTCCATACGGTATCGTGCAAGTATTGAAAAGTAGAAAGCGCTACCCGCAAGTATATGCCGCAGTCTGTTCACAACACAAGCGTCGATGTGCTGATCGTTGGCGCCGGCTTCGGTGGCCTGTACATGCTGCACCGCGCACGCCAACTGGGCTTCACGGCGCTGGCACTGGAAACCGGCAGCGACGTGGGCGGCGTGTGGCACTGGAACCGCTACCCCGGCGCGCGCTGCGACGTGGAAAGCATGCAGTACAGCTATTCATTCGATGAAGCCTTGCAGCAGGAATGGGCCTGGAACGAGCGCTTCGCGCCGCAGCCGCAGATTCATGCCTACGCCCGGCATGTGGCGCAGCGCTTTGATCTGAAGCGCGACATTCGCTTCAACACCACCGTGACCGCGGTGCACTACGACGAGGGCACGGCGCACTGGCGGGTGGGCACCGCCTGCGGCCAGACGCTGCAAGCGCGCTTTTGCGTGATGGCCACGGGCTGCCTGTCGGCCACGCGGGTGCCGGCGATTGCAGGCCTGGAAAGTTATCGCGGCCGCACCCTGCACACCGGCGAATGGCCGCATGAACCCGTTGATTTCAGCGGCCAGCGCGTGGGCGTGATCGGCACGGGTTCTTCGGGCATCCAGGTCATCCCCATGTTGGCGCAGCAGGCCGCGCAGCTCACGGTCTTCCAGCGCACGCCCAACTTCAGCATCCCGGCGCGCAATGCGGCCATGGATGATGAGTACGAGCATTCGTGGAAAAGCCGCTACGCCGAACTGCGCCAACGCGCGCGCACCGACACCACATCGGGCACGGTGTATGAACGCAGCACGCGCAAAGCCTGCGAGGTGCCGGCGCCCGAACGCGAGAGCGAGTACGAGCGCCGCTGGCAAACCGGTGGCGTGAACTTCATGCATTCGTTCAACGACCTGATGCTGGACGAGCGTTCCAACACCACCGCCGCCGACTTCGTCCGCGCGCAGATCCGCGCCACCGTGCGCGACCCTGCCGTGGCCGAGGTGCTGGCGCCGAAAGACCACCCCATCGGCGCCAAGCGCATCTGCATCGACAGCGACTATTTCGCCACCTACAACCGCCCAAATGTGCGCCTGGTGGACTTGCGCGCCACGCCCATTGAACGCTTCACCGCCACGGGCTTGCAAACCAGCGCGGCGCACCATGAGCTCGATGCCGTGGTCTTTGCCACCGGCTACGACGCCATGACCGGCGCGTTGTTAAACATTGATATCACCGGCAGCCAGGGCCAGCGCCTGGCCGATGCCTGGCAAGGCGGCCCGCGCAGCTACCTGGGGCTGATGGTGGCGGGCTTCCCGAACTTGTTCACCCTCACCGGCCCGGGCAGCCCTTCGGTGCTGGCCAACATGATCTTCGCCATCGAGCAGCATGTCGATTGGATCGGTGACTGCCTGGCCTGGCTGCGCCAGCACGCGCGCGCCAGCATCGAAGCCGAACCCGCGGCGCAAGACGCCTGGGTTGAACACGTGAATGAAGCGGCGGATCGAACCCTGTTCCCGCGCGCCAATTCATGGTACGTGGGGGCCAACGTTCCAGGTAAGGCGCGCGTGTTCATGCCCTATGCCGGCGGTGTGGTGCCATACCGGCGCAAGTGCGACGAGGTGGCGGCCAGGGGCTATGAAGGCTTTCGCTGCGCGGGCGCGGCCGCCACGATCAGTTGAGCCTTCAAGGAGACCCATGCCCCTGCACCCCACCCTGACCAGCATGCTGGAAAAGGCCGCCGCGCTGCCGCCCATGAATAGCCTGCCCATAGCAAGCATTCGCGCCACCGACGCCACGCGCTACAAGATTGGCCAGCCGAGTGACGAGGTGGCCAGCATCGAAGACCGCTTCATCCCCGGCCCGGCCGGCAACATCCGCATCCGCATCTATCGCCCCCAAGCCCAAG
>JANMYI010000385.1:0-1506 GCA_031381955.1 Burkholderiales bacterium | reverse complement strand
GCCGCGCCCGGGTGACCAACGAGCCGCCGCTGGAGCAGATTGAAGACCTGATGGAAGCCACCCGCGCCGGCATCGCGCCGCTGCTGGGCCACGCCCTGGCGGCGTTGCGCCGCACGCGGCACGACCAGGCCTTGTTTGCCGAACACGCCTTGGCCATTGCGCGGGCGGTGGCGCGCTTGTTGGAGCAAGTCGGCGCGGCCGATTTACCCAGCACCGCCAGGGCCGGCCACGAGGCTGACCAGCGCCTGGCCTTCGGCCTGATCGTCGAGCCCGACGAAGCCGCCGAGCATCACCCCAGCGCTAGCGTGGCTCCAGGTCGCAACCGCGTGCTGGCCGCAGCGCCCAGCGCCTATCGCGTCTACACCACCGCCTACGACCGTGTTGAGCCAGCCGCCAACCTGGTGCGCGCGGCGCAGTTGGATGCGTACCGCCGCGCGCTGGATGAGCAAGTGCGCCACGGCGGGCTGAACCTCACCCGCTTGGCGCGCGAGCTGCATGCGCTGTTGGCCACGGCGGCGCAAGACGATTGGCAAAGCGCCCAGGAAGAAGGCTTGATCGACGGCCGCCGCCTGGCCCAACTCATCAGCTCGCCCACCGAGCGCCGCCTGTTCCGCCAGGAGCGGCGCGCGCCGCAGGTGGACGCCGCGGTGACGCTGCTGCTCGACTGTTCCGGCTCGATGCGCCAGCACCTCGGCGTGGTGGCGCCGCTGGTGGATGTGCTGGCGCGCGCGCTCGACGCGGCCGGTGCCAGCGTGGAGGTGCTGGGCTTCACCACGGCGGCGTGGAATGGCGGGCGCGCGCTGCGTGACTGGCCGCGCAGCGGCCGCCCGGCGCAGCCGGGGCGGCTGAATGAAGCGCTGCACCTGGTGTTCAAGGAAGGTGATGCGCCGTGGCGCCATGCCCGGCGCAGCATCGCCGCGCTGCTGTGCGCCGAGCTGTACCGCGAAGGCATTGACGGCGAGGCTCTGGCCTGGGCCGCAGCGCGCCTGGCCGCGCGCAGCGAAGCGCGGCGCCTGTTGATCGTGCTGTCAGACGGCTGCCCGATGGACGGCGCCACGCAACTGGCCAATGGCGCACAGTATCTTGACCAGCACCTGCAACAAGTGGCCGCCAGGATCGAAGGCGATGGCGTGATGGAGCTGGCGGCCATCGGCGTGGGCCTGGACCTGAGCGCCACCTACCGCCGCTGCCTGGCCGTCGACCCCGACGCCGGGCTGGGCCGGCGCATGCTGCAAGAGGTGCTGGGGTTGATTGCCGGGCGCCGGCCGGTTGCCGCGGCACTTGCTGTGCGTCAAGCGCCGAGCCAGGTTGCGGCATAGACTTTGGCCATGCGCTCATACCCGCGGTTGCATCTTCGATCCACACGCTGGCTCACCGGCTGGCTGGGTGTGGCGCTGGTGTTCATGCAGTTGGCGGTGTCGGCCTATGCCTGCCCGATGGTTCGAGGCACAGCCCAAGGCACAGTCAGCGTGATGACGCAGAACGTGTCGGGCGCGAACTTGATGC
>JANMYI010000383.1:0-2121 GCA_031381955.1 Burkholderiales bacterium | reverse complement strand
ACATCAAGTTCTTCCACGACGTGCTGGGCATGACGCTGCGCGACCTGCACGGCACGCCCGAAGCGCCCAGCCAATACTGGACGCTGGGCGGCATGCAGTTCATCGCCCAGCCCGATTTCGCCGGCCCCGAAGGCCGCCTGGCCCACCTGGGCGTGATGTGCGACGACCTGGAAGCCGCGCTGGCCGCGGCTGAAGGTTTCGGCGTGACCGCCCTGCCCCAGGGCCGCAACTGGCTGCGCCTGCCCGACGGCCTGGCGGTTGAACTCATGCAGGCCAGCCCGGGCGCCGTGGAGCAGGCCTTGAGCATCAACCCGAGGGCGTTTTCATGAACGTTGAAAAGTATTGGGACGACGCCGTGGTGGGCGAGGCGTGCACCAGCCTAACGTATGAAGTGACCGAAGCCCGGGTCATGGCCTATGCCGACCTGAGCGGCGACCACACCCCCGTTCACACCGACGAAGCCTATGCCCGCACCACACCCTTCGGCACCCGCGTGGCACATGGCCTGTTCGGCCTGAGCATTGCCGACGGCCTGAAGACCACCGCCGTGATGCGCTTCGTGCCCGGCATGTCGCTCGGCTGGGAATGGCGCTTCGTGGCGCCCATCAAACTGGGCGACGTGGTGCGCGTGCGCTTTCGCGTGGGCAGCAAGCGCGCATCAAGCAGCAAGCCGGGCTGGGGCATCGTGATCCTGCCGGCCGAGTTGATTAACCAACGAGATGAGGTGGTGCAAGCAGGCGAGCACCGTTTGATGGTTCCGTGTCGACCGCCAGGCCGACTTGCGGGCAAATGGGAAACAGGAAGCAGGAAACCGAAGTGAAACAAAACCCACCCCTGGCTGGTGTTCGCGTCGTCGACTACAGCCACTACCTGGCCGGGCCGCACATGTCGCGCTGCCTGAGCGCGCTGGGCGCCGAGGTCATCAAGGTCGAGCGGCCGAACAGCGGCGACGCCGGCCGCGCCAGCCCCACCATCGTCGGCGGCCAAAGCGGCTACTTCATGCAGCAAAACATGGGCAAGCAGGGCTTGTGCGTCAACCTCAAAGACCCGCGTGGCCTGGCGCTGCTGCACCAGCTCACCGACTCGGCCGATGTCTTCGTCGAGAACTACCGCCCCGGCGCATTGAACAAATTGGGCCTTGGTTATGAAGAGCTGTCGGCGCGCAACCCCCGGCTGGTGTATTGCTCGGTCTCGGCCTATGGCCACACTGGCCCCGACGCGCAGCGCGCCGGTTTTGGCCTGATCGCCGAGGCCAAGAGCGGCGCCATGTCGATCATCGGCTCGCCCGGTGAGCCGCCGCCGCTGTTTCGCATGCCCATTGCCGACATGTACGCCGGCATGCACGGCGTGGCAGCCATCTGCGCCGCACTGTTCGGCCGCGTGGCCAGTGGCCGCGGCCAGCACATCGACATCGCCTTGTATGACTGCATGGTGTCGATGCACGACTTCGCCGCGCAAAGCTACCTGCTCAGCGGCGAACTGCCGGTGCCCACCGGCCACGACCTGCCGCAAAGCACGGTGTATGGGGTGTTCCCGGCACGCGACGGCCACCTGGTGATTGCCGCCCAGGTGGATGAAAACTGGAAGCGCTTTGCGCTGCTGATCGGCGGCGCGTCGTATGCCGCGGATGCGCGCTTGCACGACCAGGCCGGGCGCAACGTGCACCGTGTTGAAGTGTTGGCCAAGGTGCGTGAATGGACGCTGGCACAAACCTCGGTGGCGGCCTGCTGCGCCGCGCTCGACGCCGCCGGCGTGCCCGCGGCCAAGGTGCAGACCATCGACGAAGTGATGGCCGACCCGCAGACCCTGGCACGCGGCATGGTGGTTGAGCAAGCGCACCCGCTGCTGGGCAAGATCAAACTGCCCAATCTACCGTTCAACTTCTCCGGCTGCGACACCTCGCCCAGCGGGCCTGCACCCCTTTTGGGTCAGCACAACCGCCAGATCGCGGCAAGCGTGGGTTACTCGGCGCAGGAGATAGACACCTTTGTCAAAGAAGGTGTGTTGTACGCCGAAGAAGCGGTCAGCAGCCTCGTGGCCGGGAGTGCAACATGACGGATGCCGCCGCGCCGGGCCGCCCCAAGCAAGGCACGGCCCCCTCGGGGGGCAGGGAGCCACACG
>JANMYI010000381.1:0-6413 GCA_031381955.1 Burkholderiales bacterium | reverse complement strand
GATGCGGTCCGCCTGGGCGCGAGTGGCGCGCACGGCCGGCCCCTTGCTGGAGTTGAGGATGCGGAACTGGATGCCGGCTTCGTCGGTCGCTGCAGCCATCGCGCCGCCGAGTGCGTCGACCTCCTTGACCAGGTGGCCCTTGCCGATGCCACCGATCGAGGGGTTGCAGCTCATCTGGCCCAGGGTCTCGATGTTGTGCGTGAGCAGCAGCGTCTTGCAGCCCATGCGCGCCGCTGCCAACGCGGCCTCGGTGCCGGCATGGCCGCCACCAACCACGATGACGTCAAATTCCTTGGGGTAGATCACACCGGCCACCTTGCACACAAAGGGGTGCGATTTTAGGCGGGTACCGCCTGCCCGTGCGCCTGGCCCGTGCGGCCTGTGCGCGGCCTGTTGTGGCCGGCGCGAAGCACTGGCCGATCAGTTCGCGCCCACGCGCTGCAAGTCTTGCAACACCCGCCCGCCTTGCAACGACACCACGCGCCCGGCGCTGGCAATCGTCTCCGGCCGGTGCGCCACGATCACGCGCGTGAGCGTGAGCTGGCGGATGGCCGCGTTGACGGCGCGCTCGCGGTCCACATCGAGCGAACTGGTGGCTTCGTCGAGCAGCAGCACGCGCGGGCGCTTGTACAGCGCACGGGCCAGCAAGATGCGCTGGCGCTGGCCGCCCGACAGGCTGGAGCCCATGTCGGCAATCAGCGAGTGGTAGCCCATCGGCATGGCCTCGATCTCCTCGTGTACCGAGGCCAGCCGCGCGCACTCTTCGACCCAGGCCGCATCAGGCTGGGCGGCGAAGAAGCAGATGTTGTCGGCCACCGAGCCGGCGAACAGCGGTTCGTCTTGCATCACCACGCCAACCTGGTCACGCCAGGCGTGCAGCCCCAGGCGCGCCAGCGGTACGCCGTCGATCAAGATCTCGCCAGCGCTGGGGGCGTGGATGCCCAGCATCAGCTTGAGCAAGGTGGTTTTGCCGCAGCCCGAAGGGCCGACCACGGCCACCGACTCGCCATGCTCGATGCGCAAATCGAGGTGGCTGAGCACCTCGGGCTCGCCGTCGGCATAGCGAAATCTCACGCCGCGCAGTTCGATCGCCGGCGCGCCCTGGCGCGGGCGCGGGCGGTGCTGCGCGCCACGCCCGGCGCCGTCTTGCTCCGGCGCGGCGAGCACGATGTCGGCCAACCGCTCGGCTTGCAGCTTGAGCATCTTCAGTTCCACCGCCTTGTCGATCAAACCCGAGAAGCGCGTGGCGAACTGTTCCTTGTAGGCGATGAACGCGAACAACATGCCCACCGTGAGATGCTGGTCCAGCACCAGCAGCGCGCCCAGCCACAGCACGGCCACGCGCTCCAGGCCGAACAGCGCACGGTGCAGCACGGCGAACAGCAGTTCGAGCTTGCGCGTGGCCACATCGGCATTCATGGCGTCGACCACCAGGCTGGCAAAGCGCGAGTGGCGCTGCGCCTGTGCATTGAAAAGTTTGATCGCCTGCACCCCACGCAGCGACTCCAGAAAATGCGTGGCCTTGCGCGATTCGTGCACCAGGGCGTCTTCGGTGGCCGCGCGCAACGGGCGGAAGAAGGCCCAGCGCAGCAGGCCATAAGCCGCCGCCGCGCCCAGCGCCACGGCCATCAGCGTGCCGCTGTACAGCCACATCATGGCCAGGGTCAGCACCACCAGCAGGCCGTCGAGCAGGGCCTCGATGAAGCTGGTGGTCAAGGTGCGCTGGATCTGCTGCACGGCCGAAAAACGCGACCAGATGTCGCCCGTGTGGCGCTTTTCAAACCATTCGAGCGGCAGGCGCATCAGGTGTGCGAACACATTGCCCAGCCACTGCAAATTCAGCGTGGCCGACAGCACCAGCACCGCCCACGAGCGCGCCGCGGCGGTGGCCACTTGCAGCAGCACCAGCAGCACGAAACCCACGCCCAGTGTGAGCAGCAACTCGCGGTCGGCGCTGACCAGCACTTCGTCCACCACCCATTGCAGGAAGAACGGGCCCAGCAGCACGAAGGCTTCCAGTGCCAGCGCCAGCACGAAGATCTGCAACAGCGAACGCTTCAGCCCTGTCACCTGCCCCAGCAACTGTGAGGCGCGGATCTGCTGGCGCTCCACGCGGGGTGCGAAGTCGGCGGCCGGGCTCAGCTCGAGCAGCACGCCCGTGAAGTGGCGCGACAGCTCGGCCAGCTTCATGCGCCGCAGGCCCTGGGCCGGGTCGTGAATCACCGCCACGCCGCGCTTCACCGCCACCAGCACCACGAAGTGGTTCAAGTCCCAGTGCAAGATGCACGGCAGCGCCAGATCCGCCAGGTGTTCAGGCTCGGCGCGCAAGGCGCGCGCCTGCAGCTTCAGGCCTTCGGCCATGCGCACCAGGTCGGCCAGCGTCGCGCCCTTGAGCGACACCGAAAAGCGCTGCCGCAGGCTGGGCAGGTCGATGCGGTGGCCGTGCGCGCCGGCCACCATGGCCAGGCAGGCCAGGCCGCATTCGGTGGCTTCGGTTTGCAGCATCACCGGCACCGGCGGCGCACCAAAGCCCAGACGCAGCGAGTTCATGCTCAACATCAAGCGCGCGCCTTCAGTGCAGCCAATGGCGCCAACAACCATTCCACCAGGCGGCGGCGTTCAAGCTGCACATCCGCCGTCAGCCGCATGCCGGCCACCAAGGGCTCGGGCAGGGTCTGGCCCGCGGCCAGTTCAACCGTCACGCGGAACAAGGGCTCGCTGGCCGTGGCCGCGCCAGCCAGCGGCAATTGCGCTAGTTCGGCCGGCGCCAGCGGTGTGCGCGAGACATGCAGCACCCGCCCGGGCTGATGGCCAAACTTCTGGTACGCAAAGGCTTCGTAACGCAGCTGAACGGCCTGCCCTGGTTTGACAAAACCGACCGCGCTGGACGGTGCGTACAAGTGCGCCTGCAAGGCCGCACCGCTGGGCACCAAGCTGGCCAGCACCGTGTTGGCCGCCACGCCCTGGCCGCTCTGAACCAGCAATGTGCTCAAGGTGCCGTCTTGCGGCGCGCGGATCACCAGTTGGCGCGTGCTGTCGGCCTCGGCCGCCTCGCGCGACAGCGCTGCCAGCTCGCGCGCGATTTCGCCCTGGCGCGCGCCGCTGCGCAGCGGCAGCGCCGCACGCTCGCCTTCGATCGCTGCGCGCTCGCGGCTCAAGCCCGCGCCCTGGCGTTCCAGGGACTGGGCCTGGGCTTGCAGGCTGAGCCACTCGTCGTGTTTCGCCTGTACCTGGGCGCCTGATGCGAAATGCTCATCGCGCAAGGCTTGCAAACGGCTGAGATCGCTGCGCGCCAGGTTGAGCCGTTCACGCTGCAAGGCCAGCCCAGCCCCGATCTGCGTCTGTTCGCGCTGCAGTTGAAGCAGCCGCTCGTCAATCGACCGCGCCTGTGCCTGGGTCAGTTGCTCTTGCTGTTCGGTGGCCTGGTTCAGGCTGGCCACGCGCTGGGCCAGGCTGGCCAGCACCTGGGCTTGCAGGCCATCGGCCAGGCCGCCGCGGTCCAGGCCCAGCACGAACAGCACATCGCCCGCGCGCACCGCCTGCCCTTCGCGCGCTGGCCGTTGCAACACCGTGGCCGCCACCGGGCTGGCCAGCCTGATCAGGCCGGCGTCGGGCATCAGCACCCCGCCCACGCGCGCTTTGCGCGTGTACTCGCCGAAGGTCAAAAACGTGGCCAGCGCGACCACCACCAACACTGCGCCCCAGGTGAGCAAGCTGAGCGAAAGCGGGCGCGCCAAACGCACACTGCCCAGCCACTGCTGGCGCTGGGCGTTTACAACTTCCGGGCGGAACAGGGGCGGATCCATGGCATTCGCAATCGCCCTGCGCGGCAGGCCGTGTCTGGCATGGTGCCGCAGCCGCAAAGAAAAAAGGCGGATCGGGTTGCCCGATCCGCCGGTACGACGGCCGCTCAGGGACGAAGTGCCGTGGCACCAAGGAGCCTCAAGAGTACATCACCACGCACCCTCAAGGCACAACGCTCGGTTCAACTTACTTGCTGCTGGTGTCGGTTGGCTTGACGTTGGCGCTCCAGCCGCCCTTTGGCAAGCCGCCGGCCACGTCTTTCAGTTGGTCGGCGCTCAGCGCAATCGGGCCACGCGGCCGGGTCTTGGGCGGATTGCCCGGAACTGATGCGTCGCTAGGCTGGCTGGTCTGGATCGGCAGGGTGGGCGTCTTCATTTGAGGGTCTCCTGGCAGGCTGGGTTTCCAACACGAATGAGCGCATTGCAGCAGCCCCGGCCGATGCAGGCTACTGTCAGGTCTTACAGGGGAGGGTTCACACGGGGCTGCACCGGCGCCGCTGGGCGCACGGCAGCCCCGGGCGGGTCAATGAATCAGACCCAGGCGCAACGCCTTCAGCACCGCCGCGTGCTTGTTCACGCAACCCAGTTTGTGCATGGCGTTGTTGATGTGCAGCACGGCCGTGCGCTCGCTGATGCCCAGGATGGCGCCCACTTCCCAGGCCGTCTTGCCTTCCATGGTCCAGACCAGCGCTTCCAGTTCGCGTGGCGTGAGCGCCGGGCGTTCGGGTTGCAATTTCTCGGGCAACAGCAGCCGCATGGCGGCGTCTTGTGCGTGCACGGCAAAAAGCTGCAAGTCGGCCACCAGGCGCTGCAACTCGTCCAGTCGCTGCGGCAGGGGCTGGTCGCGGTCGACGCCGAAGACGAAGTGGCGGCCTTCAGGCAAGTGCAGCGCCATGGCAATGCCCGTGTGAAAACCGAACTCGGCTTGCTCTTCCCACATGTCGCCCATGCCCATGCCGGTGTAGGTTTGCTGATCCCAGATGATGGGCACGCTTTGGCGTTTGCAATGCTGCATGACCGGGTCGCGTCGATAGCGGGCTGAATCGCCGAAAACCTGGCCGAACTCGATGGGCGTGTTGCCGATGGTGATGAAGTCGGCCGCCCCCAGGCCGCGCTCCACCACGGTCATGGCGGCCACGGTTTCGAAGCCGAGCTTGCTGGCGAAGCGAATAACCTCGCCACGAAATTCATCGGCGTCGCGTGCTTGCAGCACGGTCGAAAAGCCACCGGGAAGCATCAAACTCCTTTGCGTCAACCTGACCGCCGGGGCACCCGGCCACAAAAGCCAGACTGCCCTGACAAGGTTTACAGCTTTCGCTGCCGGCCGCAATGGCCAAACATAGGCCCATGTTCAGACCACCTGGGCGCCTTGCGGCGCTTCCCGCCATGCAGACCAACCCTTCCAGCACCACCCCATGGGCGTTGCGCGCCTGGCCGCCCCTGATGTGCCCACCAGAGAGCTTGGCGCAACTGCCGTTACATTTTAAACACCTTAGCACGCGCGTCACCCTGTTTGGCGACAGTGTTTCGCGCCCTGCCGGGCAAACGCTTTGGGCCGGCATGGCCAATGAAGGCGAGGCCGGTGTGGCCTGGGACTGGGTGCAGTTGTCGCGCGGCGTGGTGGCCATGGCTGATCCGATGTCGGTGATCAGCAACCTGCGCCTGGTGGGAAACGCCGGCGAGGTGCTCACCGCTTGGGAAGCGGCGCTGTACCTGAACGAGATCGTGCACGCGCTGCCATGGCAAGACGAGGTGCAGCGTGCCCTGCACGATGGGCCGCGGCAATAGGCCCCATCTGGTGCCTCAGCGCAGCGCCGATTGGCGCAACCGCCGCACCACGAAGGCCAGCGCAGCGACGGTGAGCACGGCGCACACCGCCAGCGCCAGGCCGACATCGGCGCCGGCCAGCGCCTCGCCCTTGAGCACGCGGCCCATCAGCGTGATCTGAGCCAAGGCCGGCAGCCACAGGTGCCAGGGCGCCTCGCCTTCTTGTCCGAACACCGCCACCAGCGGCAGCAGCGACACCACGATGAGCAGCACATTGCCATTGGCATGCGCTTCCTTGAAGGTCTTGCAGCGAATGGCGATGGCCATCAACAGCGCCGACAACGCCGCGGCCAGCGGCAGCAGCAGCAGCAGGAACAGGGCCGCTTCGCGCGGCCCGAACTGGAACAGCGCGGCCAGGGTCTCGCTGCGCAGCAACCATTGCCCGGGCAGGAAGCTGAAGCAGCTCAACACGGCGATGAGCATGCTCACGCAGGCCACCGCCGCCCATTTGCCCAGCACCAGCCAAAGCCGCGCCGCCGGGTGCGTCAGCAGCGGCTCCAGCGAGCCGCGTTCGCGCTCGCCGGCGGTGGTGTCCAGCGCGGCGTGCAGCGCGCCGTACAACACCGCCATCAGCACAAAAAACGGCAGCAACCGGGTGAACTGCGCCGCCCGTGCCTGCGGCCCGGCCATGTCCTGCTCCTGCACCTGCACCACCTGCAGCAGGCCGGGGCCGACGCCACGCATCACCAGCCGCAGTGTGGCCTGCTCCTGGTTGAAGCCCTGCAGCAGCTGCGCCACGGCACGGCTGCCGGCCTGCGCCCGGCTGTTGGCGCTGGAGCTAAC
>JANMYI010000380.1:0-17868 GCA_031381955.1 Burkholderiales bacterium | reverse complement strand
CGTAATGTCTCTTCGCTCCAGACCTCTTGTTCGCCGCTGTACAGGCGCAGCAACATGCCCACCAGCTTGGCATCGGCCTGCACGCTGGGGTCGTGCTGGCCGGCTGGCGCCTCGGTGCACTCGGCCAGCACGACCCATGCTTCCTCAAACCGGCCCAGCTCGGTGAGCGCCTCGCCAAGCTCGGGCAGCAGGGCATGGCGCGCCGCTTCGCCCGCGGGTAGGATGGCCACCGCGCGGCGCAGCAGGCTGGCCGCAGCACCCATGTCACCACGCGCAAAGGCGCGCTTGCCGCAACGCGCCAGGCGCGCACAAGCATCCCGGCCCAGCGCCTGGCCAGCCGCGTCGAGCGGGCCCAGCTCACTGAGGTAGCGGTGCGCTTGTTCGAGGTGGTAACCCAGGATTTCCTCGAACTCCAAAGCCCGGTCGCGGTCGGCGTTGACGCGGTCGGCCCAGCGCACGAACTCGGCGTGCAGATGCGCACGCTCGCGCTTGAGCAAGCCGCCATAGACGGTTTCACGCACCAGGTGGTGGTGAAAGCGGTAAACCACCTCGGCCGCAGCGCTGTGCGACGGTTGCACGAACTGCTTGCGCGCCAGGCTGCCGAGCTGCTCGTCGATGCCCTCGCGCATGGCCGGCGGCGCCAGCGACTGCACGGCCGAACGCGCGAACTCAAGGCCGATGACTGACGCCGGCTCCACCGCCGCGCGTTCGCTGCGCGCCAAGGTGTCCAGGCGTGCCTCCAACAGCGCCTGGATGGTGGGCGGCACGGCGATATCGGCCAGCGCGCCGGTGCTGACCCACTGCCCGGCTTCCTGACGCAACTGGCCGTTGTCGACCAACATCGACAACATTTGCTCCACATACAGCGGGTTGCCTTCGGCCGCCTGCACGATGCGCGCCACCACGTCTTGTGGCCAACTGGCCGCGCCCAGAAGATGCGTCACCACCTGGCCGGCAGCGGCATCGCTCAAAGGCGTCAATACCAGGCGCAAGGCCTTGTCGCCTTGGCTCCACTGCGGGTGGCGTTCGAGCAGCTCGTGGCGCGCCGTGCCCAGTAGCAAGATCGGGCTGGCGGTGCGCGACTGCAACAGCTTCTCGATCAACTCCAGCAAGGCGGGTTCTGCCCAGTGCAGGTCGTCCACCACCAGCACCAGCGGGCCCTGCTGGGCCAACGTTTGAAAGAACTTCTTCACCGCCCAGTGCAGTTCGTCGGTCGGGAACGGCGTGTCCGCCAGCCCGGCCACCGTGGCCAGGCGCGCGGCGGCGTCGGCGTGGCCCAGCACGGCCAGCAGCTTGGCCTGGGCGGCCTGCGGCGCATCGTCATCGTTGATACCGGCGGCTTCGCCAAGCATGCTGCGCACCGGCCAGAAAGTGATGCTGTCGCCATAGGGCAGGCAACGCCCGCGCAACACCCGCGCGCCGACGGCGATGCCCTGCACCACCTCCAGCACCAGACGTGATTTGCCCATGCCGGCCTCACCCACCACCGTGGCCAGCCGCGTCACACCGCTGCGGCAGACCTCAGCGTAGGCCTCTTGCAGCGCGGCCAGCTCGGGCTCGCGCCCGACCATCGGCGTGTCGCTGCGGCGCAGGTTGCCCTCCAGGCCGCGCACCGCGCGCAGCCGCCAGGCGGGCACGCCCTGGGCCTTGCCTTTCAGCTCAAGTGGCGCCACCGCATCGGCGTCAACCGCGTCGCGCACCAGGCGGTAGGTCAGGTCGCCCAGGTACACCGTGTCGGCCTGCGCCGCCTGCTCCAGCCGCGCGGCCACGTTCACGGCGTCGCCGGTGGCGAGCTTTTGATCGGCGCCCGGTGCATCGTTGGCCACCACCTCGCCGGTGTTCACGCCAATGCGCTGCACCAGCGTCACGCCATGCTGCAAGCCGAGCACGCGGTTGACTTGCGCCAGCGCCGTGCCCATGGCGGCGGCGGCACGCACCGCGCGCAGCGCGTCGTCCTCATGTGCGCGCGGCAGGCCGAACACGGCCATGATGGCGTCGCCGATGTACTTTTCAATCTTGCCGCCGTGGCGCGCAATTTCGGCCGCCATGGCGCTGAAGTAACGCTCCTTCACCTCGTGCAGCGCTTCTGCGTCGAGCCGCTCGCCCAGGGCAGTGGAGCCTTGCAGATCGCAAAAGACGATGGTCACCGTCTTGCGCACCTCGTGCACCGGCAAGGGTGCGGCCGCGCCGGGCAGCGGCGTGCCGCAGTACCCGCACAGCCGAAACTTGGGCGGGTTCTCTTCGTTACAGCCGGGGCAAATCAACATGCGGGAAGTCTACGCGGCAGCATGTTGTAAAGCGTCGTCAAGGCGGCGGGCCGAAGCGGTGTCAGCCCGCTGCATTCACGCCGTGGCCGTCTACTTGTTGATGAACCCCTGCACGCCATCGAGCGCACACGGCAGCATCATGTTGCAGGCCATGGTCTGGGCGGCATCGGCGTAGGCCGCGGCGATGCCGCATTCGGCTTGGCGATAGAACAGCGCCTTGCCCAGCGCCAGCGCTTCACGCGGCTTGGGCAGGATGCTGGCGATGAGCGCTTCGAGCCGCTCATCCAACTGTGCTGGCGCCACCACATGGTTCACCAGCCCGCGCTCGAGCGCCTGTTCGGCGCTGATGAATTCGCCCGTCACCAGCATCTCGAACGCTGCCTTACGTGAAACGTTGCGCACCAGGGCCACGCTGGGCGTGGCACAGAACAAGCCTAAGTTGATGCCGCTCACGGCAAAGCGCGCCGTGCTGGCGGCCACCGCCAGGTCACACATGGCCACGAGCTGGCAGCCGGCCGCCGTGGCCATGCCTTGCACGCGGGCGATCACCGGCACCGGCAAAGCCTGCAACGCCAGCATCACGTCGCTGCAGCGCTTGAACAGAGCCTGGTAGTACTGCTGTGAAGGCTGCGCGCGCATCTCTTTCAAATCGTGCCCGGCACAAAACGCCTTGCCCGCGGCGGCCAGCACCAGCACGCGCACGGTGGCATCACCCTGCACCGCGGCCAGCTCGCGCGCCAATGCCGCGAGCAGGCTTTCAGACAAGGCATTGAACACGGCGGGCCGGTTCAAGGTGAGGGTGACCACGCCGCGCGCGTCGCGCTGGGTCAATAGGACTGGGTCGCTCATATCGTTCACTCAAAGGCCGAGGCGCTCTTGGCACGCTCGCGCAGTTGGAATTTCTGGATCTTGCCGGTGCTGGTCTTAGGAATCACCTCGAAGCGGATGTCCTTGGGCACCTTGTACGCGGCCAGCAAGCCCTTGCAATGGTTGATGAGTTCGGCGGCGCTCGCCTGCGAACCCGCCTTCAACTCGACATACGCCACCGGTGACTCGCCCCACTTCGGGTCGGGCCGCGCCACCACGGCGCAGGCCAGCACGGCAGGGTGGCGGTACAGCGCATCTTCGACTTCGATGGACGAGATGTTTTCGCCGCCGGAAATGATGACGTCCTTGCTGCGGTCTTTGATCTTCACATAGCGGTCTGCTTCCAACACGGCCAGGTCACCGGTGTGGAACCAGCCGCCTTCAAAGGCCTTGGCGGTGGACGCCGGGTTCTTCAGGTAACCCTTCATCACGATGTTGCCGCGGAGCATGATCTCGCCCATGGTCTGGCCATCGGCGCTCACCTCGGCCAGGGTGTCGGGGTTGCACACGGTCATGCCCTCTTGCATGGGGTAGCGCACGCCCTGCCGGCCATTCAATCGCGCCTGTTCAGACAGTGATTGCGCCGCCCATTCAGGCCGCTTCACCGCCACGCCCGCCGGGCCGTAGGACTCGGTCAGGCCATACACGTGGGTGATGTCGAAACCCATCTGCGCCATGCCTTCGATCATCGCCGCCGGTGGCGCGGCGCCGGCCACCATGCCGCGCACGCGCTGCGTGATGCCTTGACGCAGCGCGGCCGGCGCATTGATCAGCAAGTTATGCACGATGGGCGCGGCGCAGTAGTGGTCCACCGCATGCTCGCGCATGGCCGCCAGGATGGCCGGCGCCTCCACCCGGCGCAGGCACACATGCGTGCCGCCGAGCATGGCCAGCGTCCACGGGAAGCACCAGCCGTTGCAGTGGAACATGGGCAGCGTCCACAGGTACACCGGGAAGTGCGGCATGGTCCAACTGGCGGCGTTGCACACGGCGTTCAGGTAGGCGCCGCGGTGGTGGGTGACCACGCCCTTGGGGTCGCCCGTGGTGCCGCTGGTGTAGCTCACGGCAATGGCGTCCCATTCATCAGCCGGGCCTTCGAGCTTGGCCAGCGGCGCATGGGCGGCCAACAGCGCCTCGTACTCGTGCGCGCCCAGGCGCTCACCCGGGCCGGTGTATTCGCTGTCCGCCACGTCGATGACGATCGGCGTGCGAGCATGCTCGGCGCGCAAGATGCGCAGCGCCTCGGCCATCACCGGCGCGAACTCGCGGTCGGTGATCAGCACCGCGGCTTCGCAATGGTTCAACTGCCAAGCCAGCAGCGGCGCATCAAGCCGGGTGTTCAGCGTGTTCAGCACGGCGTTCAACGCCGGCACGGCGTAGTGCACCTCCACCATTTCGGGCGTGTTGGGCAGCATCACGCTCACCGTGCTGCCGCGGCCCACGCCCAGGGCGCGCAAGGCTGCTGCCAGGCGCGCCGTGCGCTCGCGTACCTGGGCCCAGTTGTAGCGGCGCGCGCCATGAATCACGGCGGGCTGGCCGGCAAACACCTCGCCGCTGCGCTCGACAAAACTCACCGGCGACAAGGCCACGAAGTTGGCCGGGTTCTTGGCAAGGTCTTGTTCGTAGATGTTCATGTTGTTGCCTTTGCCAATGCTTGGTCGATGTCCCAAAGAATGTCGTCGATGTGCTCCAGCCCCACCGAGATGCGAATCATGTCCGGCAACACACCCGCAGCGATTTGTTGCGCGTCATCAAGCTGGCGGTGCGTGGTGCTGGCCGGGTGGCTGATGAGCGTGCGCGTGTCGCCGATGTTGACCAGGTGGCTCATGAACTGCGCGCATTCAATGAACTTCACGCCCGCCGCCACACCGCCCTTCACCCCGAAGGCCAACAGGCCCGAGGCGCCACGCATTTGCCGCTGCACCAAATGATGCTGCGGGTGGCTGGGCAGACCGGGGTAGTTCACCCATGCCACCGCGGCGTGCGCTTGCAGGAATTGCGCCACGGCCAATGCATTGCTGCAATGCCGCTCCATGCGCAAGGGCAAGGTTTCAACGCCTTGCAGAATCTGCCAGGCGCTCATCGGCGACAGGGCCGCGCCAAACACGCGCAGGCTTTCCATGCGGCAGCGCATGGCAAAGGCGAAGTCGCCAAACGTTTCAAGGAACTTTACGCCGTGGTAGCCGGGCGAAGGCTCGGTCATGCCCGGGAACTTGCCGTTGCCCCAGGGGAAGCCGCCGCCTTCGACCATCACCCCACCCAGCGTGGTGCCGTGGCCGGCCAGGTACTTGGTGGCACTGTGCACGACGATGTCGGCCCCGAATGACAGCGGGTTGCACAGGAACGGGCTGGGCACGGTGTTGTCGATGATCAAGGGCACGCCGTGCGCGTGCGCCACCTCGGCCACGGCGGCAATGTCCAGCACCACCATGCTCGGGTTGCCCAGGCTTTCAGCGAACACCGCGCGCGTGTTGGGCTGCATGGCCGCGGCAAAGGCTTGCGGGTTGGTGGCATCCACAAAGCTCGTCTCAATGCCGAACTTGCGCAGGTTCACCGACAGCATGGTCACCGTGCCGCCGTACAGCGCGCCGGCCGCCAAGACATGGTCGCCGCTTTGCAAAATGGTCATCAAGGCCAACGCCTCGGCCGCCATGCCCGAGGCCGTGGCCACGGCGGCCCGGCCGCCTTCGAGTGCGGCCACGCGCTCTTCCAGCGCCGCCACGGTGGGGTTGCTCAAGCGCGAATACACGTTGCCGAAAGTTTGCAGGTTGAACAGGCTGGCGGCGTGCTCGGCGCTGTCGAACACGAAGCTCGTGGTTTGGTAGATCGGCAAGGCGCGCGCGCCGGTGGCGGCGTCGGGTATCTGCCCGGCGTGGATGGCCAGGGTTTCCGGTTTGAAGCGCCGGTCAGTCATGTTCAAACCGGGCGCTGCGCAGAAATCACGCCGGTGTTCACGCCGGCCCAATGCAGGCCGCCGAACAGCCGCGCATGCTCGATCTTCACGCAGCGGTTCAGCACCGAATCCAGCCCCGCGGTGCTGGCCAACGCATCGGCTTGCACGTTGCTCACGCCGATCTGCTGCCACATGCACTTGGCCCCGATGGCCACGGCACTGTGGGCAATGGGCAGCACGTCTTCGCTTCTGCGGAACACATCCACCATGTCAACCGCGAACGGAATATCTTCCAGCCGCGCATAGCAGCGTTCACCCAGTATGGTTTCGTAGCGCGGGTTCACCGGCACGATGCGCCGGCCGTGGTGCTGCATGTACTTGGCGGCAAAGAAACTCGGCCGGTGCCATTCGGCAGACAAACCCACCACCGCAATGGTGTGGCAGGTCTTGAGAATTCGGCGCAGGTCTGCAAGGTCGTCCAGCATGCCTCCATGTTAGGCCTGCAAGGCAGGCATGGGCCGTGGCTATACTGCCCGCCGTCAGGAGAGCGCCTTGCGGTGCACCGACACAGAGGTATCGGAACATGATGAAACCGATGGATTCGGGCCCAGGCCTAGGCGCAAAGCGCAGCGATACCCGCAGGTATCGCGAGCATTTGCAACGACGGCATCGGCTCGAAGACGCGGTTTCATGTTCCGATATCTCTGGGTTGGTGTACTGACCAAGGCCGCCGAAGGCGAAACCGGCAGCACCAGGCCGGCCTAACGCTCAGGCAAAGAGGACTGACTTTTCTCCTCGCTGGAGAGAGGCCGCACCCGATGCGGCCCACCGAAGGGGCAAGGCCCGCGGCCTGCAAACATGCAGGTGCGCCCAGGCCGAATCTCTCAGGTAGAGCGGACAGCGAGGGCCACTGCCCCCTGCACTTTTGCAGGGCACCAGATGCCCCTCGCAGAAAGCCCGCCATGACCGCCGACCTGCTGAACACCCCGCTGCATGCGCTGCACCTTGAACTCGGCGCCAAGCTCGTGCCCTTTGCCGGCTACGCCATGCCGGTGCACTACCCCGGCGGCATCATTGCCGAGCACCGCCAGTGCCGCAGCGCCGCGTCGCTGTTCGATGTGTCGCACATGGGCCAGCTGCGCCTGTTGGGCGACGACGCCGCGCGCGCACTCGAAAGCCTGGTGCCGGTGGACGTGGCGGATCTGCGCTTGAACCAGCAGCGCTACGCCCTGTTCACCAACGCCGCTGGCGGCATCCTCGATGATTTGATGGTGACCAGGCGCGAGGCTGATCTGCTGCTCATCGTCAATGCCTCTTGCAAGTTGGCCGACACGAAGCACCTCATCACCCACATCGGCCACCGTTGCCAGGTGGTGCCGCTGCCCGACCAGGCCCTGCTCGCGCTGCAAGGGCCGCAGGCGGCCAGCGTGATGGCGCGCCTGAGTGCGGACGTGACTGCGCTGACCTTCATGACCGGCGCACACATCAATCTGGCCGGCGCTGAATGCTTTGTCACGCGTTCGGGCTACACCGGCGAAGACGGTTTCGAGATCTCCGTGCCGGCGCAGCACGCGGTGAGCCTGGCGCGCGCGCTGCTGGGCAACCCCGAAGTCAAACCCGCCGGCCTGGGCGCACGCGACACCCTGCGCCTGGAGGCCGGCCTGTGCCTGTATGGGCACGACATCAACGACACCACCACCCCCATAGAAGCCGGCCTGCAGTGGGCGATCCAGAAGGTGCGCCGCCCGGGTGGCGCGCGCGCCGGCCACTACCCCGGCGCCGCCGCCATCGAGGCGCAGTTGACCAGCGGCCCGGCCATCAAGCGCGTGGGCCTGCTCGGCCTGGAGCGAGTGCCCGTGCGCGAAGGCGCCACGCTGTTCGACGCCCAGGGGCGCCAGCTCGGCCATGTCACCAGCGGCACGCTCAGCCCGGGCGTGAACCAGCCCATCGCCATGGCCTACCTGGCGGCCAACCACGCCGTGCTGCACCACGAGGTCTATGCCGACGTGCGCGGCAAGCGCCTGCCCATGCGCGTCACCACCCTACCCTTTGCCCCCCACAGCTACCACCGCGTTTAACTTTTCATCTCACTCAACCGGAGCCCACGCCCATGACGACCATGTTCACCCCCGACCATGAATGGATCAACATCGAAGACCACGAAGCCGCTGTCGTGGGCATCACGCTGCATGCGCAGGATGCCCTGGGCGACGTGGTCTTTGTCGAACTGCCCGAAGTGGGCCGAACCTACAAGAAGGGCGACGTGGCCGGGGTGGTGGAAAGCGTGAAAGCCGCGGCCGACCTGTACATGCCGGTGGAAGGCGAAGTGGTCGAAGTGAATGAGGAACTGCGCAACAACCCCGGCCTGGCCAATTCGGACCCCATGGGCAACGGCTGGTTCTTCAAGGTGCATGTCACGCGCATGGAGCAGTTTGAACAGCTGATGGACCCGCCCGGCTATGACGCCTTGTTGAAGACGCTTTGATGCGCGCGGTTCACGCCATGACGCCAACGCTTGCCGAGCTGGAAAACGCCAGCGAATTCCACGCCCGCCACATCGGGCCCGACGCGGCCGACGAGCGGCACATGCTGTCGGTCATCGGCGTGGCTTCGCGCGCTGCGCTCATTGCAGCCATCGTGCCAGCGAGCATTCGGCGCAGCCAGGCCATGGCCCTGCCCGAGCCGGTGGGAGAAGCGCAGGCGCTGGCCGAGATGCGCGCGCTGGCGGGGCGCAACCAGGTGCTGCGCAACTTCATCGGCCAGGGCTACCACGGCACGCAGGTGCCTGGCGTCATCCAGCGCAACATTCTTGAGAACCCGGCCTGGTACACCGCCTACACGCCCTACCAGGCGGAGATTTCGCAGGGCCGCATGGAAGCGCTGTTGAACTTCCAGACCCTGGTGTGCGACCTCCCCGGCATGACTATCGCCAACGCCAGCATGCTCGACGAAGCCACCGCCGCGGCTGAAGCCATGACGCTGGCCAAGCGCAGCGTGAAGTCGAAGAGCAACACCTTCATCGTCGCCGGCGACTGCCACCCGCAAACCATCGAGGTGATTCAAACCCGGGCTGCGCCGTTGGGCATCAAGGTGCTGATCGGCTTTGCGCCCACGCTGATGGCCGAGAACGATTATTTCGCCGTGATCGCCCAGTACCCCGCCACCACCGGCCTGATCCACGACCTGGCGCCGATGGTTAAAGCCGCGCACGCCAGGCAGGCGGCGTTCATCGTCGCGGCCGACCTGCTGGCGCTCACGCTGCTCAAGCCGCCGGGCGAGTTTGACGCCGACATCGTGCTGGGCAACAGCCAGCGCTTCGGCGTGCCCATGGGCGCGGGTGGCCCGCATGCCGCCTACCTGGCGTGCCGCGATGAATTCAAGCGTTCTCTGCCCGGCCGCCTGGTGGGTGCGAGCGTCGATGTGCATGGCCACACCGCTTACCGCCTTGCGCTGCAAACCCGCGAACAGCACATTCGCCGTGAAAAGGCCACCAGCAACATCTGCACGGCGCAAGTGCTGCTGGCCGTGATGGCCAGCATGTACGCCGTCTACCACGGCCCGCAGGGCTTGCGGCGCATCGCCCAGCGCGTGGCCGCCTACACCGCCATCCTGGCGCGCGGGCTGCAAGGCATGGGCTGCAAGGTGATCACGCCCGCCGCCTTCGACACCTTAACGATTGAAACAGACGGCGACACCGAGGCTGTGCTGCAACGCGCGCTGGCGGCCGGCGCCAACCTGCGCCGCGTGTCGCCCAGGCACATCGGCATTGCGCTGGATGAAACCCACACCCGGGCCGACGTGCTGGATTTGTGGGCCTGGTTCGCGCCGCCCGGCGCCACGCTGCCCAGCATCGACGCCCTGGCGAGCGACACCGAGCCGCTGATTCCCCCGGCCCTGCGGCGCAACACACCGTTCCTCGCGCACCCGGTGTTCAACACCCACCACAGTGAAACCGAAATGCTGCGCTACATCCGCAGCCTGAGCGACAAGGACCTGGCGCTGGACCGCAGCATGATCCCACTGGGCAGTTGCACCATGAAGCTGAACGCCACGGCCGAAATGCTGCCCATCACCTGGCCGGAATTCGCCAACCTGCACCCCTTTGCACCGTCCGATCAACACGCCGGCCTGTGGGCCTTGAACGACCAGTTGTGCGCCTGGCTGGCCCAGGCCACGGGCTATGCCGGCGTGAGCCTGCAACCCAACGCCGGCTCGCAGGGTGAATACGCCGGGCTGCTGGTGATCCAGGCCTGGCATGCCGCGCGCGGCCAGGCGCATCGAACGACTTGTTTGATCCCCGAAAGCGCGCACGGCACCAACCCGGCCAGCGCGCAGATGGTCGGCATGACCGTGGTGGTGGTGAAGTGCGACGCCAACGGCAACGTCGACCTGGCCGACCTGCGCCGCAAATGCGAAACGCACCGCGACACGCTGGCCGCCATCATGATCACCTACCCCAGCACCTACGGCGTGTTCGAGCCCAAGGTGAAGGAGTTGTGTGCGCTGGTGCATGAGCACGGCGGGCGCGTGTACGTTGACGGCGCCAACCTGAACGCCCTGGTGGGCCTGGCCGCACCGGGCGAATTTGGCGGCGATGTGAGTCACCTCAATCTGCACAAAACGTTCTGCATCCCGCACGGCGGCGGCGGGCCCGGCGTGGGGCCGGTGTGCGTGGTGGCCGATCTGGTGCCCTTTCTGCCTGGGCACCGCAGCGCGGGCATGGGTGGCGAAAGCAAGGTGGGCGCCGTGAGTGCCGCGCCGCTGGGCAACGCCGGCGTGCTGCCCATCAGCTGGATGTACATGCGCATGATGGGCGCGGCCGGCCTCACGCACGCCACCGAAACCGCGATCCTCGCCGCCAACTACGTGGCCGCGCGCTTGAGCGGTGCCTACGACATCCACTACAGCGGCGGCATTGCCGGAGTCAAGGGCGGTGGCGTGGCGCATGAATGCATCCTCGACCTGCGGCCTTTGAAAGACAGCTCGGGCATCACGGCAGAAGATGTGGCCAAGCGGCTCATCGACTACGGCTTTCATGCGCCCACGCTGAGTTTTCCGGTGCCCGGCACGCTGATGGTCGAGCCCACCGAGAGCGAGCCGCTGGTGGAGCTGGATCGCTTCTGCGCCGCCATGCTGGCCATTCGTGAAGAGATTCGCCGCGTGGAGCAAGGTGTTTGGCCGCGCGAAGACAACCCACTGAAGAACGCCCCGCACACCGCCGCGGCGCTGCTTGGCGCGGATTGGCCGCATGCCTACAGCCGCGAAGACGCGGCGTTTCCGGTAAGCGCCTTGCGCCGGCAGAAGTACTGGCCACCGGTGGGCCGGGTCGACAACGTGCATGGTGACCGCAACCTGTTTTGCAGTTGCGTGCCGATGGCCGAACTGGCCTGAAGCGAACTTGCGTTCAATCGGGCCATCGAGCGTCCGTGTCCAGAATGAGGCTAAACTGCGTCTCAAAGGAGATATCGCCATGGCAGCAACAACTGAAGTCGAAACCCGAGCCGGCAATATCAAGCAGGGGGGCTCCGCGCGCAAGGCCGGCGTCGAGCCAGCCGGGCAACTTGCCAGAGGGGTCGTGTACCGGCGCAGCAAGGGGGTCGACGACTTCGTGGGCAAAGTGTCCGCTGCCACCCCCATGGAGTTGGTTGAGGCGGAGCGACAAGGCGTGGTCGGCATCTTTGTCAAAGACATGTCGAAGGCCATGAATATTCCGGCGATCCGCATGTTCGACATCCTGGGCGTGCCCAAGGCGACCGCCGAGAGGAAGGTCGCGGCCGGCGAGGTGATCAGCGGCAGCGGGGGTCGAGCCGCACTTGGCATGGCGAGGCTGCTGGGTATCGCCAGGAGCATCGTCATGAACTCGAAAGCACCGCAGGCCAGGGACTTCGATTCCGCGAAGTGGTTGGGCCAATGGCTCGAGCGCCCGCAACCGGCACTCGGTGGCCGCAAGCCGGCCGACCTGATCGACACGCCCACAGGCATCGAGATCGTCGCGCGCCTGCTCGGCTCCATCGAGAGTGGAAGCTATCAATGATCCTGTGGCGGATCGCTGCCGACACACGCTCACACTCCGCCGACGATCTCAGCGGAAGGGGCGCCGCGGCCAGCCCAGGACGGTGGAACGAGCATGGGCAACTGGCGCTCTACACCTCACCAACCATCGCCATGGCCGTGCAGGAGACCGCTGCCCATGTTGATGATGTCGGCTTGCCACTCAACAAGTACTTCGTGAAACTCGATGTGCCTGATGCGGCCTGGGCGGCGCGGGAGGTGCTGGACGTCACCGCGTTACCGTTGACATGGTTCGCAATTCCTGCCGGCCACGCCAGTGTCAAAGCGGGAGCAGACTGGCTTCGGGGCGGCACGGCGCCGATCTTGATCGTCCCCTCCGTGATCGTTCCTGAAGAGTCGGCAACCTTGATCAACCCGGTGCATCGGCTGGCCGTTGGCATCAAGGCGACCATCGTGCGCCTGTTCGAATACAACCGGCTGTTCCGCAAGGGCTGAACAGCGAGCGCGGCAGTCGTGGCCGTCGTGCGGCGCGCTGCATCGTCGAAACGCCGTCCGAGCGCATCACCACCATTGATGATTGCGCGCGTTGCGCAACCGCGCAGCCGCGTCAAGAATGCCGCCGTTGCGTTTCGCTGCACGGAGGTCGACAGCATGTTGGAAACTGGCGCGACGTTGGCCCCACTGCCCGGCTTGGGCGTCAGGCTGCTCAACTCGCCGCGCCTGGCGCGAGCCGACGGCGTGGAGCATGTGCTCGAACGCAAGGACGCCGCACTGATTGCCCTGCTCGCGCAGGACGGACCGACGCAGCGCTCGCGCATCGCTGCGTTACTGTGGCCTGGTGCGTCCGAGTCACAGGCACGCACCAACCTGCGCCAGCGGCTGTACCGGTTGCGTCAACAAGCCGGCTGCGATGTCGTGCGCGATGACGGCGCGCTGCGCCTGGCCGACGACGTGGGCCTGGACATCACCGAGTCGCTGCGCGCGTTGCGAGCCGACGCCACCGCGGCCGCGGGCGAACTGCTCGGTACACACGATTACGGCGAACATGAGGATCTCGAACGCTGGGTTGCCGCAGCGCGCCAGCGCTGGCGCACTGAGCGGGCCAAGTGCATCGCACAGCGCACCAGCGAGCTCGAAGCCCGGCACGAGATTGCGGCGGCGCTGCCGTATGCGCAGCGTCATGTCAACGAGGAGCCGCTGCTCGAACAGGCGCATCGCCGCCTGATGCGCCTGCACTACCTGCGCGGCGACCGCGCTGCGGCGACCGCAGCATTCGATCAATGCCGCGCGCGGCTGCAAGCCGAGCTGGGCATCGAGCCCGACGACGAGACGCTGCAGTTGGCGCGGCTGATCGAATCCGGCCGCGCACTGGCGCAACCGCGGCCTGCGCCGCGCCCGCTTGGTGTGCTGCGGCCGCCGCGCCTGGTCGGCCGCGAGGCGCCATGGCGCCGCCTGCAGTCGATCGCGCAGGGCGCGGGTGCGGCGCTGATCCTCGGCGAGGCAGGCATCGGCAAGACGCGCCTGCTGGGTGACTTCAGCGCCACCTCGCGTTGCGCCGTGGCCTGCAACGCACGGCCGGGCGACGCCAGCCTGCCGTTCGCCTTGTTGGCGCGACTCGTGCGCGCGCTGGTGCAGGCCTTCGGCCCGGTGCAGGCTGATTGGGCGCGGCAGGAGCTGGCGCGCATCGCCCCCGAACTCGGCGCCGCGCCGGCCGGCGAACTCGCCGTGCTGCGCTTGCAGCAAGCGGTGCTGCATGCGCTGGCGCAGGCGCGCGACGCCGGCCTGGCGCTGGTGGCCGTCGATGACCTGCACTTCGCCGATGCATCGAGCCTTGAGTTGCTGCCGGCGCTGCTCGCCGCCGCGCGCGAGTTGCGGCTGCCGTGGTTGCTGGCCAGCCGCGCCGGCGAGATGCCGAGCGCGCTGCGCGGCTGGCTCGATACCAATGACAGCGCCGTTGTCGACAAGCTGATGCTCGAGCCGCTCGATGCACCCTCGGTGCAGGCCGTGCTCGAGTCGCTCGCCATCCCCGGCTTCGACGCCGCCGCGTGGGCGCCGCCGTTGACGCGGCACACCGGCGGCAACCCGATGTTCCTGCTCGAAACGCTGATCGCGCTGCTCGACCGCGACGCCGCCGCGCTGGCCGCGCCGCCGTGCGACTTGCCGGCCCCCGCGCAGGTGGGCGAGTTGATCGAACGCCGGTTGCACCAGCTTGGGCCTTCCGCGCTGCGTCTGGCCCGGCTGGCTGCACTGGCCGGGCAAAACTTCAGCGTCGACCTGGCGGCAAACGTGCTGGGCCGGCACGCGCTTGACATCGCCGACGACTGGGGCGAACTCGAGTCGGCGCTGGTGATTAACGATGGCGCCTTTGCGCATGACCTGATCCTTGAAGCGACGTTGCGCTCGGTGCCTGGGGCGATCGCGCGCAACCTGCACGGCAGCATCGCGGCAACCCTGCAGCAGCGCGAGGCCGCGCCGGCGCATGTCGCGCAGCACTGGTTCGACGCTGGCGAGTGGGCCGCTGCGGCAACATCATGGGTCGCCGCAGCCGGAGCGGCGAAGCAGGCTTCGCGCCGCAGCGAGGAAGCCGATTGCTGGCAGCGCGCGGTCGATGGCTTCGAGCGCGCAGGCGATGCCGACAGCGCGTTCGCGGCGCGCACCGGCAGCATCGACGCGCTGCTCACGGCGCGGCCGATCGAGGCCGCGTTCGCCGTCGTCCAGCGGCTGGAACACGATGCGCGTAGCGAACGCCAGCGAATCGACGCCTGCCTCGCGCGTGCCGACGCGTCGCTGCTGGCAATGCAAACCGACGCCGCGCTCAAAGCGGGACGCGAGGCGCTGGCGCTCACGCGCAAGCTCGGCCTGCCCGAGCGCGAGTTCGACGCGGCACGCACCACCGCGCTTGCCTTGGCGCAGGGCCAGCGTGCCGCGGAGGCTCTGGAACTGCTGCGCCCGCTGGCGGCGCACGTCGATAGCGCAGCGGATGTCGAGCAGCACGCGTACTGGCGCGACTTCGCCTACGTCGCCAGTGCGGCGCACCGCCGGCGCGAAGCGGCGCAGGCGTTGACGAAAGCCATCGCGATCGCCGACGTGCTCGGCAACAAGAGCGAAGCCGCGAGCGGCGCGTCGAACCTCGCTGGCATGCTGGGGCTGCTCGGCCGCATCGACGACGGCTGGCAGCAGGCCGAGCGCGCGCGGCGCTACGCTGCCGAGCTGGGCGATTCCACCAGCGCCATCCTCGCCAGCATCAACATGAGCCTGGGCATGTTGAGCGCGGCGTCGGGCCGCTTCGGCGAAGCGCTGGTGCTGCTCGACGGCGCGCAGCGCAAGCTCGACATCGGCGCCGCGCCGGCATGGCAGGCGGTCTGCCGCAACCACCTCGCCAACACCTGGCTGATGCTCGGCCAGCCGGCGCGGGCGCGGCAGGCCTTGCCGAGCGACGACGCGGCCCAGCCGATCGGGCGCGTGCGGCGCCTGACGCTTGAAGCGCGCCTGCTGCGGCAGGCCGGCAGCGCCGCGCAAGCGCCGCTGCAGCAGGCCATGAAGCTGCTCGCGCAGCGCGACGAGCCCATCATGCGGCTGCTGGTGCAACTCGAGCGCAGCCGTGCGCTGGCCGGCGACTACGCCGGCGACGCTTGCGGGCGCGTGCTGGAAGAGGCGCTGTCGCTCGAGTTGTGCGGCATGGCCACGACAGCGCGGCTGCTCGCCGTCGATGCGCGCTGCCGCGCGTCCACCGTGGCCGGTGACATCGGCGACGCCTGCGCGCAAGCCGAAGCCGATCCCTACGACCTCTACCGCCCCGAGGCCTGGTGGATCCTGCATCGCGGCTTCGAGCAGGCCGGCGACCGCAGCGCCGCACTCGATGCGCTCGCGCGCGCTACAAATTGGGTTTGCGAGGTTGCGCTGCCAAACGTGCCCGACGAGTTCCGCGACGGCTTCCTGCACCGCAACCCAGTCAACCTCGCGGTGCTTGGCGCGGCGTCGCGACTGCTGCCGGCCCCCTAATTTGCAGTGCGCCGCAGCGGCGCCAGTAACGCTCCAAGAACGCACCCGAGGCAATCGTGCCCCTGCGGCGGCCGACGGGCGGCTGGCGCAAACCAACGGGGGCACTGATCATGACCACGACACTGAGACGCTGGCTGCGCACCTGGGCGGCCCCGGCGGTGATTTCCTTTCTCGCCGCGGCGCCCCTTCAGCGGGCACTCGCCACCCTGGGCGGGAACGATCATGGTCACCAGTTGGTTTCGCACCAAGACTTCCAATTGCCAAGCAAAGGGGGTCGCTCATGAGTCACGTATTCATGAAGCTTCTCCTCGGCGTTGCCTGCGTTGCGGGCTTCAGCCAAGCAGTACTGGCTGCTTCGGTTGCCGATGCGGCCACGAGTCGCTACATCGTGCAGTGCGGCTCCAGCGCCACACCGGGTGCGGTTTATGAATGTGCACTGTCGTCCGCGGTCCAAGGCGGCGTCATTGGGGGCGATGTGGTGCAAGCCTGCGAAGCCGACGTCGCAGCCATGGGAGCTTCGACCACCCGTAGCCGTGAGAAGTGGCTGTGCGCTCGGCTGCGTCAGTTTGGCTCGCAGATGCCCTACGACGAATGGCACAACGCTACGTTCCGCGATTGCGGCGCGCGATCAGGACGCGCAGGCCACCGTTATCAGGGCCAGCACTACCAATGCATCGTCGATTCAATGGTCGAGCAAAAACGGGTGACCGCAAGCCAGGTCGAGAGCTGCCGTCAAACTTCCCGCTCCACAGGAGCCCATGGCCTGCTCAACTGCCTATCCCAGAGTTTGAAGCGAACCGATGGCGAGGCCGTGCCTGCTCGATCACCGAGTCCTGTCGAACGATCTGAAGCGAATCGTTTGGCAGCGTCGCAAGGTCCAAGCCCGAATTCGCACGCGCAATGCCAAGCCCATCTTCAGCAAAACCCGATGCCGTCGCCGATGAGGGAGACCTTCATGGGACGCTGCCCTGGATCGAAATCACCGCCCGCGGTGATGGCGGCGATGGAAGGCAAGACGCACGCTGCTGCTGTCGCTGGAGTGCAGCAGGACAACGCAGACTATCCGCCCGAGAAGGTTCGGGCATCCGTTCGGACCCGGTGCGAGTCGTACAACGTCACCGGAGCCATCCGGTACGACTGCGTCTGCATCGTGCGCGAAGCGGATGGCCACTTGAAGGAGGGCCGTCTCCCGTTTAGATCGATCGCCGAGCAGCAGTTCGACACGTCGCCATGCATTGATCGTGTCCGGTCAGCGGAGCTGATCGTTGCTGCGAACTTCACCGAAGGCACGCGCAGGATGATGGAGAACGCCGGGGTCAATGTAGACGCCATGAAGGCGTGTCAGCGGCGAGTCATTGAAACGCAGATGGATGCCAAGGACCTGTTGAACTTCGGCAGCTTGGGAGCGCAGCTCAAGCACCTTTGCCCAGCACAGATCAAGCGGTGATCCCGTTCAAAATTTCGAGCCACTTGCCGCATCGCGCAGAGATCATGTCTGGCAGCCGCGGCTCCTTTTTGATCGATTCATTCTCGACCAGCGGGCGTGCCCGCGCCCAGGAGGCAATATGCGTGTGTTGATCGTGCTCATAGCGATGGTGGCCTGCAGTGCGGCATCGGGCCAAACCGGCGTGGCACACCAGGCCACAGGCGATTACTTCAAGTCATGCCAGGCAAAGTTTCGCAACAGTAGCCCCGACGTTCGTGTCGAACGAGAGGCGATCGAAGTCTGCGCCGTCGATGCAACGGTCGCAGCCAACGTCCTGCCCGGCGCACTCGTCGAGGCCTGCCGCAACGAAATGAAGTCACTCCCGACGGCACTTGAACGCG